>NZ_JBHVFE010000148.1:0-18669 GCF_042801945.1 Kitasatospora sp. NPDC057542 | reverse complement strand
GTCCGGAAGACCCCGGACGGCGGCGGGCCGCCGGAGCCGCCCAACTGTGTTTGCCTACATCATCCGCAGGATCTTCGCGGCGGTGATTCTGCTGCTGGTCGTCAGCGCGGTCACCTTCGCGATCTTCTTCCTGCTCCCGCGACTCGCCGGCGAGACGGCCGACCAACTGGCCGCCCAGTACATCGGGAAGAACCCCTCACCCGAGGCGATCGCGGCGGTCAAGCAGAACCTCGGCCTCGACCAGCCGCTGTACTCCCAGTACTGGAACTTCCTCAAGGGGCTGGTCAGCGGCGCCGAGTACAAGTTCGGGCCGGAACCGGCCACCTGCCACGTCCCCTGCTTCGGCTACTCCTTCAAGAACCACCTGGAGGTCTGGCCCGAGCTGTCCAAGCGGATCCCGGTCACCATGTCGCTGGCCGCCGGCGCGGCCGTGCTCTGGCTGGTCTCCGGCGTCGCCACCGGCGTCGTCTCCGCCCTCAAGCCGCGGTCGATCTTCGACCGGCTCTCCATGGGCGTCGCCCTCGCCGGCGTCTCGCTGCCGGTCTTCTTCACCGGCGCGCTGCTGCTCACGCTGTTCAGCTACGAGTGGCCGATCCTGGACAACCTGCACTACGTCGACTTCACCGACGACCCGCTGATGTGGGCCCGCAACCTGATCCTGCCCTGGATCTCGCTGGCCTTCCTCTACTCCGCCCTCTACGCCCGGCTCACCCGCGCCGGAATGCTGGAGACCATGAGCGAGGACTACATCCGCACCGCCCGGGCCAAGGGCCTGGTCGAGAGCAAGGTCGTCACCCGGCACGGGCTGCGCGCCGCGCTCACCCCGATCGTCACGATCTTCGGCATGGACCTCGGGCTGCTGCTCGGCGGCGCGCTGATCACCGAGCAGGTCTTCTCGCTCCAGGGCGTCGGCCAGTTCGCCGTCCAGGCGATCTCCGACAACGACCTGCCCAAGATCCTCGGCGTCACCCTGCTCGCCGCCTTCTTCATCGTCGCCTGCAACCTCGTGGTCGACCTCCTGTACGCCCTCGTCGACCCCCGGGTGAGGCTCTCGTGACCGACCTCCAGAAGACCCCGGCGGACGCCGCGCAGACCCCGTCCGGCGACCCCTTCCTCTCGGTCCGCGACCTGCGGATCCACTTCGACACCGACGACGGCCTGGTCCGCTCGGTGGACGGGGTCAGCTTCGACCTGCACAAGGGACGCACCCTCGGCATCGTCGGCGAGTCCGGCTCCGGCAAGTCCGTCACCTCGCTGGGCATCATGGGCCTGCACCGCTCCAAGCGGGCCCGGATCAGCGGCGAGATCCGGCTGAACGGCGAGGACCTGATCGCGGCCGGCCCGGACCGGGTGCGCCAACTGCGCGGCCGGGACATGGCGATGATCTTCCAGGACCCGCTGACCGCGATGCACCCCTACTACACGGTGGGGCAGCAGATCGTCGAGGCCTACCGGGTGCACCACCCCGAGGCGAACAAGAAGCAGGCCCGGGCCCGCGCGGTCGAGATGCTCGACCGGGTCGGCATCCCGCAGCCCGACCGCCGGGTGGACGACTACCCGCACCAGTTCTCCGGCGGCATGCGCCAGCGCGCCATGATCGCCATGGCGCTGGTCAACGACCCCTCGCTGCTGATCGCCGACGAGCCCACCACCGCCCTGGACGTCACCGTCCAGGCACAGATCCTGGACCTCATCCGTGACCTCCAGGAGGAGTTCGGCTCCGCCGTCATCATCATCACCCACGACCTCGGGGTGGTCGCCGAGCTGGCCGACGACATCCTGGTCATGTACGGCGGCAAGTGCGTCGAGCGCGGCCCGGCCGAGACCCTCTTCGACGCGCCCGAACACCCCTACACCTGGGGCCTGTTGGGCTCGATGCCGCGACTGGACCGGGAGCTCCAGGACCGGCTCGTCCCGGTCAAGGGCACCCCGCCCAGCCTGATCAACGTGCCGACGGGCTGCGCCTTCCACCCGCGCTGCCCGTACGCCGCCCTGACCGACGGGCGCTCCACGAGCGAGCTCCCGGTGCTGGCCGAGGCCGCGCCCGGGCACTTCGCGGCCTGCCACCTGTCGGCCGACGAGCGGCACCGCATCTTCGCCGAAGAGATCGCGCCCCGGCTGTGAGCCCGGCCTCGTACCACCTTTCTGGAGAGAACCGATGACGGACACTCAGGCGGCCCCGATCCCGTCGCCGGCACCCGCCTCCGACCGCGAACCGCTGCTGAAGGTGACCGGCCTGACCCGGCACTTCCCGATCCGCAGCGGGCTGCTGCGGCGCCAGACCGGCGCGGTGCGGGCCGTGGACGGCATCGACTTCACGGTCAACGCCGGCGAGACGCTGGGCGTCGTGGGCGAGTCCGGCTGCGGCAAGTCGACCATGGGCCGACTGGTCACCCGGCTCGACGAACCGACCGGTGGGACCATCGAGTTCGAGGGCACCGACATCACCCACCTGGGCGTCGGGGCGATGCGGCCGCTGCGCCGCGACATCCAGATGATCTTCCAGGACCCGTACTCCTCGCTGAACCCCCGGCACACCGTCGGCACCATCGTCGGCGCGCCGTTCAGGCTCCAGAACGCGGTGCCGGAGGCCGGGCTCAAGAAGACCGTCCAGGAACTGCTGGAACTGTGCGGGCTCAGCCCCGAGCACTACAACCGCTACCCGCACGAGTTCTCCGGCGGGCAGCGCCAGCGCATCGGCATCGCCCGGGCGCTCGCGCTGAAGCCGAAGATGATCGTCGCGGACGAGCCGGTCTCCGCGCTGGACGTCTCGATCCAGGCGCAGGTGGTCAACCTGCTGGACGACCTCCAGCAGGAGCTCGGACTGACCTACCTGATCATCGCGCACGACCTCTCGGTGGTCCGGCACGTCTCGGACCGGGTCGCGGTGATGTACCTCGGCAAGATCGTGGAGATCGCCGACCGGGACTCGCTCTACAGCAGCCCGATGCACCCGTACACCAACGCGCTGATGTCCGCGGTGCCCGTCCCCGACCCGCGCCGCCGCCAGCGCGCGGGCCGCGAGCGCATCCTGCTCAAGGGCGACGTCCCCTCGCCGATCAACCCGCCCAGCGGCTGCCGCTTCCGCACCCGGTGCTGGAAGGCGCAGGACGTGTGCGCGAGCCAGGAGCCGCCGCTGGTGGCGCTCAAGACCGGGCACCAGGTGGCTTGTCACTTCCCCGAGCTTGGCGAGGGGAACGACTAGCACAGTCCCGAGCTTGGCGAGGGGAACGACTAGCACAGTCCCGAGCTTGGCGAGGGGAACGACTAGCACAGTCCCGAGCTTGGCGAGGGGAACGACCAGCGCGGCCCCGAGCAGAACGTGCCGGCCGACGCCGCCGGCTCCTGACGGTCGGCGCTCGTGCGACAGAGGCCGCCCACCCCGGGGTTCCGGGGCGGGCGGCCTCTTCGTCGTCCGTGCGCCGTCGGCCGGCTCCGCCCGGTGCGGGCCCGGGCGGCTGCGGGGAGCGGGTTCGCCCGGTCTCCCACGGGGCGTTGGTGTCCGAAGCATGATCGTTCGCCGGAGCACCCGGGCACATCGGGTACACATGGACGGTGACATCCCAGCTCTTCCCGTCCGACGTGCAGCAGTCGCTGGACCTCGTCGGCATATTCGTCTTCGCCCTCTCCGGGGGTCTGCTCGCCGTCCGCAAGAACATGGACATCTTCGGAATCTGTGTGCTGGCGGAGGTCACCGCCCTGGGCGGCGGGGTGATGCGCGACCTGGTGATCGGCGCGACCCCGGTCGCCGCGTTCACCAACCTCGGCTACTTCATGACCCCGCTGGCCGCCGCGCTGGTGGTGTTCTTCCTGCACCCGGAGGTCGAGCGGATCAACCGGGCGGTGCAGACCCTGGACGCGCTCGGGCTCGGGCTGTTCTGCGTCACCGGCACCGCCAAGGCGCACGACTTCGGGCTCGGCTCGGTCGCGGCGATCGCGCTCGGCATGGTGACCGCGGCCGGCGGCGGCGTGATCCGCGACGTGCTGGCCGGGGAGATCCCCTCGCTGCTGCGCTGGGACCGGGAGATCTACGCCGTCCCGGCCCTGGTCGGCGCCACCGTGGTCGCGCTGCTGATCGCCGCCGACCGGCTCACCGGCGTGACCGGCACCGCCGCCGCATTCACCGCCTTCGGGCTGCGGATGCTCGCGCTGAAGTACGGCTGGCGTGCCCCGCGGGCCTGGCACCGCAACGGTTCTCGCACCAGCGAGGAGTAGGCGAGCCGCCGTACGCGAGCGAGATCGCCTCGGCGGTGCAGAGCAGTTCCGGCACCATCCGGGCCAGTTCGGCCGGCGGCACCTCGCTCGCCGGGGCGCTCAGCGCACAGGCCGCGACCGTCCGCCCGCCGCTGCCCGCGACCGGCGCGGCCACGCAGGTCACCGCCTCCCGGTGCTCGTAGGACTCGGCCGCCCAGCCCCGGCGGCGCACCGCGGCCAGCTCGGGCTCCTCGCGGGCGCCGTCCGCGGACAGTCCGGCGAGCAGCACCCGGCCGACCGCCGTCCCGTCGACCGGGGCCCGGCGCCCGATCCGGGACGGCTCGGCACCCGGCAGCCCGGCCACCTCGTCCAGGTAGAGCACCTCGCCGTCGTCCAGCACGGCGAGCCGGACGGTGTAGCCGCAGCGGGCGTTGAGCGCGGCCAGGTACGGCGCGGCGACCTGCCGGACGTCGAAGTCCTCCAGCGCGCGGTGGGCCAGCGAGAGCACCCGGCCGCCGATCCGGTAGCGCAGGTCCGGCTGGCGGCGGGCGAAGCCGTGCTCCTCCAGGGTGCGCAGCAGCCGCAGGGCGGTGGACTTGTGCACCCCGAGGCTGCTGGCGGCCTGCTCCAGCGAGAGCGGCGCGTCGCCGAGTGCGTCGAGCAGGGTCAGCGCGCGGTCGACCGACTGCGACATGGCGTTTCCCGTGGATCCGGCTGACTGGTGGCGTCAGGCTAACCGCTGGGTGGCTCAGTGGTACAAACCAGTGCCGGACGTAGCCGTCCGGCTGTGGTGCGTCCGCCGTGCGCCCGAACCGGTGCGGGCGGTGGGTGGCTGGATCGATGCCCCGGCCCGGAACCCCGTACGGTGCCGCGCTCTACAATCGGATGGTTATGCCATACCTGGACCATGCGGCGACCACGCCGATGCTGCCCGAGGCGATCGCCGCGATGACGGCGCACCTGGGGGTGGTCGGCAACGCCTCGGCCCTGCACGCGGCCGGCCGCCGGGCCCGCCGGGTGGTCGAGGAGTCCCGGGAGTCGCTGGCCGAGTCCCTGGGCGCCCGCCCCAGCGAGATCGTGCTCACCGGCGGCGGCACCGAGTCCGACAACCTGGCGGTCAAGGGCCTGTACTGGGCCCGCCGGGACGCCGACCCGGTCCGGACCCGGGTGCTGTGCAGCCCGGTCGAGCACCACGCGGTGCTGGACGCGGTGCACTGGCTCTCCGAGCACGAGGGCGCCGACGTCGAGTACCTGCCGGTGGACCCGCTGGGCCGGGTGCACCCGGAGGCGCTGCGCGCGGCGATCGAACGCGATCCGGCCACTGTGGCGCTGGTCACCGTGATGTGGGCCAACAACGAGGTCGGCACCGTCCAGTCGGTGCGCGAACTGACCGCCGTGGCGGCCGAGTACGGCATCCCGGTGCACGCCGACGCGGTGCAGGCGCTCGGTCAGGTCCCGGTCTCCTTCGCCGAGTCGGGGCTCACCGCGCTCACCGTCACCGGGCACAAGATCGGCGGCCCGTTCGGCATCGGCGCGCTGCTGCTCTCCCGGGGCGCCTCGCCGGTACCGCTGCTGCACGGCGGCGGCCAGGAGCGCGACGTGCGCTCCGGCACCCTGGACGCCCCCGGCGCGGCCGGCTTCGCCGCCGCCGCGGCCTGGGCGGTGGAACACCGGGCCGAGCACGCCGTCACGCTGGGCGCGCTGCGGGACGAGCTGGTGGCCGCCGTCCTCGCCGCCGTGCCGGACGCGGTGTACAACGGCGACCCCTCGCCGGAGGGCCGGCTGCCCGCCAACGCGCACTTCTCCTTCCCCGGCTGCGAGGGCGACGCGCTGCTGATGCTGCTGGACGCCCAGGGCATCGAGTGCTCGACGGGCTCCGCCTGCTCGGCCGGGGTGCCGCAGCCCAGCCACGTGCTGCTCGCGATGGGCGTCGACCCGCTGCTGGCCCGCGCCTCGCTGCGGTTCTCGCTCGGGCACACCTCGGTGCGCGAGGACGTCACGGCGCTGGCGGAGGCCATCGGGCCGGTGGTGCAGCGGGCGCGCAACGCCGGGCTGGCGTCGGTACGGCGCTGATCTCGGCTTCCGGGAACAGGCGGGCCACCCCGTACCCTTGTTGCCATCATGACTGACTTCCCGGGTGCCCCGACCACTCCGTCCACCGGCCGTCTGCGCGTGCTCGCGGCGATGTCCGGCGGAGTCGACTCCGCCGTCGCCGCCGCCCGCGCCGTCGAAGCGGGGCACGAGGTGACGGGCGTCCACCTGGCGCTCTCCGCCAACCCGCAGTCCTTCCGGACCGGCGCGCGCGGTTGCTGCACCATCGAGGACTCCCGGGACGCCTGGCGGGCGGCCGACGTGATCGGCATCCCCTTCTACGTCTGGGACCTCGCCGAGCGCTTCCGTGAGGACGTGATCGACGACTTCGTCGCCGAGTACGCGGCCGGGCGGACGCCCAACCCGTGCCTGCGCTGCAACGAGAAGATCAAGTTCGCGGCGCTGCTGGACAAGGCGATCGCACTGGGCTTCGACGCCGTCTGCACCGGCCACTACGCCCGCATCGTCGACCTGCCCGACGGCTCGCGCGAGCTGCACCGCGCCGTCGACGCCGCCAAGGACCAGTCGTACGTGCTGGGCGTCCTCGACGCCGACCAGCTCGCCCACTCGCTCTTCCCGCTCGGTGACACGACCAAGGAGGAGATCCGGGCGGAGGCCGAGCGCCGCGGCCTGGCCGTCGCCAAGAAGCCCGACAGCCACGACATCTGCTTCATCGCCGACGGTGACACCCAGGGCTTCCTGGCCAAGCACCTCGGCACCGCGACCGGCGACATCCTCGACGTCGACGGCACCAAGCTCGGCGAGCACGACGGTGCGTACGGCTTCACCATCGGCCAGCGCAAGGGCCTGCGGATCGGCCGCCCGGCGGCCGACGGCAAGCCGCGCTACGTGCTGGACATCTCCCCGGTGAACAACACCGTGACGGTCGGCCCGGTCGAGGGCCTCGACGTCACCGGGCTCACCGCCATCCGCCCCCGCTGGTGCGGCACCGAGCCGCTGGCCGACGGCCGCTACACCGCCCAGCTGCGGGCCCACGGCGAGGAGGTGCCGGTGAGCGCCTCGGTGGTCGACGGCGAGCTGCGGGTGCAACTGGACACCCCGGTGCGAGGGATCGCCCCCGGCCAGGCCGTGGTGGTGTACGACGGCACCCGCGTCGTCGGTTCGGCCACCATCGCGACGACGGAGCGCCCGGCCGTCACCGCCTGAGCGGCAGCACCTGGGAGAGCCGGTAGCGGGGCGTGATAGACCAGTCGGACTATGAATATCTGTGTCTTCTGCTCCGCGTACTCGCTCGACGACCGCTACTCCGTCCCCGCCGCGGAGTTCGCCCGGCTCCTGGGGGAGGGCGGGCACACCCTGGTGTGGGGTGGCTCGAACGCCGGGCTGATGGGGCTGCTCGCCGATGAGGTGAAGGCGGCGGGTGGCCGACTCGTCGGTGTGATGGTCGAGATGCTGAAGCACAAGGCGTACGTCGGAGCCGACGAGCTGGTGTGGACCGCCGACCTCCCGGAGCGCAAGGCGGAGCTGGCCTCGCGGGCCGACGCGATCGTCGTCCTGGTCGGCGGGCTGGGCACCCTGGACGAGGTCACCGAGGTGCTGGAACTCAAGAAGCACGGGATGTTCGACAAGCCGGTGGTCGTCCTGGACACCGAGGGCTTCTACTCGGGCCTGCGCACCCAGATGGAGCGGATGGACGCCGAGGGCTTCCTGCCCCGCCCGCTCGCCGAGCTGATCACCTTCGCGGACACGCCCGCCGACGTCTTCGCCCAGCTCAAGGCCTGAGAGGATCGGGGCCATGGCTGCACATCTGATCACCGGCGCCGGCTCCGGCATCGGCGCCGTCCTGGCCGAGAAGCTCGCCGAGCGCGGGGACGAGCTCTGGCTGCTGGCCCGCGACGCCCGGCGGGCCGCCGAACTGCGCGAGCGCTTCCCCGGGGCCAAGACCCTCGTCGGGGACCTCGGCGACCCGGGCAAGCTCTCCTGGGCCTTCGGGCACCAGCAGCTGCCCGTCGAGCTGGACTCGCTGCTGCACGTCGCGGGCACGGTCGAGCTCGGCCCGGTCGGCGACCTGCCCGTCAAGGCCTGGCAGGAGACGCTCAACGTCAACCTCGTCGCCCCCGCCGAGCTGACCCGACTCCTGCTGCCGTCGATCCGGCTCGTCAAGGGCCACGTGCTCTTCGTCAACTCCGGTGCCGGCCTCAACGCCCACGCCGACTGGTCCGCGTACGCGGCCAGCAAGCACGGCCTCAAGGCGCTCGCCGACTCGCTGCGCCAGGAGGAGCACGCCAACGGCGTCCGGGTCACCTCCGTCTACCCGGGCCGCACCGCCACCGCGATGCAGGTCAAGGTGCACCAGCAGGAGGGCAAGGAGTACGACGCGGGCCGCTGGATCGAGCCCGAGTCCGTCGCCAGGGCGATCCTCGCCGCCCTCGACGCCTCCCGCGACGCGGAGATCACCGACATCACCGTCCGCCCGGGGCGGTAGGCCGCCGCGTGGGAAGTCGGCCCGGCCGACTTCCCACGCGCACACCGGAGTTCGGGCAGGCCTTCCGGTACCGACCCCGCGCCCCGCGCGGACGGCCCCGGTACCGAGCCCCCGCGCTCGGCACGGGGCCCGTCCGGCTGAGTAGGCTCGGACGGGTGAGCACCCCACACCCCTTCCCCGACCTGCGCGGCGCCGCCACCGGCGTCGGCTCGCTGCCCGGCACCGACGCCCGGGAGGCGGCCAAGACCTCCACCGGCGCACTGGAGCACCTGCCGTTCCTGCCCGAGCTGCCCGCGCGCGGGCCGGGCGCCGACATGATCGGGCGCGGCGCCGGCCTGCTGGTCGAGCTGTTCGCGCAGACCGAGCCGAGCGGCTGGCGGTTCACCGACCGCCCCGGCCGGGACACCCGGCGGTCCCACTCCTGGCTCGGTGAGGACCTGGACGCACTGGAGGAGTTCACCCAGGGCTACCAGGGCGCGCTCAAGGTCCAGGCCGTCGGCCCCTGGACGCTGGCGGCGAGCATCGAGCTCAAGCACGGCGAGAAGGCGCTCTCCGACCCCGGCGCCTGCCGGGACATCGCCGGCTCGCTCACCGAGGGCCTGCGCCGCCACCTCGCGGACGTCCGCAAGCGGGTGCCCGGCGCCGAGGCCGTGCTGCAGCTGGACGAGCCCTCGCTGCCCGCCGTCCTGGCCGGGTCGGTGAAGACCGCCAGCGGCTTCCAGCGGCTGCGCGCCGTCGACCGGCAGGTCGCCGAGGAGGTGCTGCGCGAGGTGGTCGGGAGCCTCGACGCGCCCGTGGTGGTGCACTCCTGCGCGCCGGACGTCCCGGTCCCGCTGCTGCGCCGGGCCGGGGTCGCCGGGATCTCCCTGGACTTCTCCCTCCTCACCGAGCGCCAGGACGACGACCTCGGCGAGGCCGTGGAGGGCGGCACGATGATCCTCGCTGGTGTCGTCCCCGCCACTGACCAGGCGGTGTCCGACCCTGCCGGTAGTGTCCAGGGTGTCAGGACCCTGTGGCGCAGGCTCGGGTTCGCCCCGGAGCTGCTGGGCCGCCGCGTGCTGGTGACGCCGACCTGCGGGCTGGCCGGGGCCTCCCCGGCGTACGCGCGCAGGGCGCTGTCGTCTGCGGCGCGGGCGGCACAGAGCCTGGTGGACAACCCGGAATGAGAACGTAGGAGGGCTTGCGGTGACGGCTGTCGAGGGCTGGGAGGACGTCCCGGCGGAGGTGCGCAGGCGGCACGCCGAGCTGGCGCAGGAGATCACCGATCACCGGGTCCGGTACTACGAGCAGGACGCGCCGGTCGTCAGCGACGCCGAGTTCGACGCGCTGATGCGGGAGCTGGAGTCGCTGGAGGCCGAGCACCCGGCCCTGGTGACGCCGGACTCGCCGACGCAGCGGGTCGGCGGCGCCCCCACCGAGCTGTTCGCCGAGGTCGAGCACCGCGAGCGGCTGCTCAGCCTGGACAACGCGATGGACGACGACGAGCTGGCGGCCTGGGCCGAGCGGGTCGCCACCGAGCTGCACGGCATCGACTACCACTACCTGTGCGAGCTCAAGGTGGACGGCCTGGCCGTCAACCTCACCTACGAGAACGGCCAGTTGGTGCAGGCGGCGACGCGCGGCGACGGCCGGGTCGGCGAGGACATCACCGCCAACGTCCGCACCATCAAGGAGATCCCGCACCAGCTCAAGGGTGACGACATCCCGGAGCTGGTGGAGATCCGCGGCGAGGTCTACTTCCCGACCGAGGCCTTCGACGCGCTCAACGCCTCCTTCGCGGAGGAGAACGAGCGCCGCCGGCAGGAGAACGAGGAGCGCGCCAAGGAGGGCAGGCGGCCCCGGGCGATGATCCGGCTGTTCATGAACCCCCGCAACGCCGCCGCCGGTTCGCTGCGCCAGAAGGACCCGCACGTCACCGCCTCCCGCCCGCTGCACATGGTGGTGCACGGCATCGGCGCCCGGGTCGGCTTCGACATCGACAACCAGTCGCACGCCTACCAGCTGCTGCACGACTGGGGCCTGCCCACCGCCCGGCACAACAAGGTGGTCGGGACGCTCGCCGAGGTGCGGGCCTTCATCAAGCACTTCGGCGAGCAGCGGCACTCGGTCGAGCACGAGATCGACGGTGTCGTGGTGAAGGTGGACGAGATCGCCCTCCAGGGCCGGCTCGGCGCCACCTCGAAGTCCCCGCGCTGGGCGATCGCCTGGAAGTACCCGCCGGAGGAGGTCACCGGCAAGCTGGCCGAGATCAAGGTCGGCATCGGCCGCACCGGCCGGGCCACCCCGTACGCGGTGCTGGCCGAGCCGGTGAAGGTGGCCGGCTCGATGGTGCAGTACGCGACGCTGCACAACCAGGAGGTCGTCAAGGCCAAGGACGTGCTGCTCGGCGACACCGTGGTGCTGCGCAAGGCCGGCGACGTCATCCCGGAGATCCTCGGCCCGGTCTACGACCTGCGGGACGGCACCGAGCAGGCCTTCGTGATGCCCTCGCACTGTCCGGAGTGCGGCAGCGAGCTGCGCCCGATGGCCGAGGGGGACATCGATCTGCGCTGCCCGAACGCGGAGCGCTGCCCGGCGCAGATCCGGGAGCGGATCGCCTTCCTCGGCGGGCGGCAGTGCCTGGACGTGGAGGGTCTCGGCTACGTCGCGGCCACCGCGCTGACCCAGCCGCTGGAGCCGGCCGAGGCGCCGGTGAGGAACGAGGCCGACATCTTCCGGCTGACGCAGGAGAAGCTGCTGCCGATCAAGGTGCTGGTCCGGGACCCGAAGACCGGCATGCCGAAGCTGGACGATCGGACGGGCAAGGAGAAGGAGGTCTTCTTCTTCGCCACCACCAAGGGCGAGCCGAAGAAGTCGCTCCAGGCCCTGATCGACAACCTCGCGGCGGCGAAGGACCGGCCGCTCTGGCGGTTCGTCAACGGCCTGTCGATCCGGCACGTCGGTCCGGTCGCCGCGCAGGCGCTGGCCCGGGAGTTCCGCGATCTGAGGAAGATCTTCGAGGCGAGCGAGGAGCAGCTGGCGGCCGTCGAGGGCGTCGGTCCGACCATCGCCCGCTCGATCCAGGAGTGGTACGCGGAGGGGTGGCACCAGGAGATCCTCGGGAACTGGGAGGCGGACGGTGTCCGCTTCGCCGAGGAGTTCGCGGACGAGGAGGAGGCGGAGCGCCCGCTGGAGGGTCTGACCGTCGTGGTGACGGGCACCCTGGCCGGCCACACCCGGGACGGCGCCAAGGAGGCGCTGACCTCGCGCGGAGCGAAGGTGACCGGTTCGGTTTCGAAGAAGACCGATTTCGTGGTCGCCGGTGACAATCCCGGGTCCAAGTACGACAAGGCTGTTCAGCTCGGCCTGCCGGTCCTGGACGACGCGGGGTTCGCCGTCCTGCTCGCCGACGGGCCGTCCGCCGCCCGCGCCCACCTGGGACTTCCGGAGCCGGAGGAGGTCGCGCCGGCGAAGGGGGAGCCCGCCGAGGGCTGATCCGGGGCCGACCCGAGCGGCCGCCGGCCGGGCCGGTGTTGTTATCGTCCTGATGCAGCGTCACCGGGTGCCGTGCAGTGAAAGCGGGCATTGTGTCACTGTGCGACACCCGTGCGCGGTGGCGCGTTTCCGGTTGTCCGAAAGTCTGCCCACCGGGTGGACCCCGGCTTACCCTGGAGCGCAACAGAGTGTCAGCAGGGGTGGGGGCACCGGCTGGGCCGGTGCTCCTCGGGGTCGCTCCATGCCCGGCAGCTGTCGGTACCGGCACGGTGCCTCACCGTAAGGCGGCCTGACGGGGCGGGCCCGACGGAGGACAGGGCTTATGGATCGTACGACCGGCGGTGCGCCCACACGCCCGCCGCAGGGGGTGGCGGGTGCGGTCCTGCTGCTCGGCGTGCTGCTGGCCGGAGCCGCGCCGCTCATCCCGCTGGCCGTCCTGGTCTACCGGTACGAACCCGAGTTGCTGCCGCTGTTCGCCGTGCCCCTGGCGGTGCTGGTGGCGGCCTGGCGGATCGCCCGCGACCGCGCCCGCGATCAGCTGACCGACCCGCTGACGGACCTGCCCAACCGTCAGGCCCTGCTGCTGGCCGCCCAGGAGGCGATCGCGGGGTGTGAGCAGGGCTACAGCGTCGGTCTCATCCTGCTCGATCTCGATCGCTTCCGATCACTCAACGACACACTTGGCCATACGGCGGGTGACCGGCTGCTGGTTCACATCGCCCGCCGGCTGCACCGGGCGCTGCGCTCCGGCGGCCCGGCCGGCAGCGCCACCCGGGAGTCCATCGACGACGTCTTCGCCGGCCTGCCCCGGCACTACCGCCGCGGCCGCCCGATGGTGGCCCGGATGGGCGGCGACGAGTTCGCCGTCCTGCTGCCCGGCATCAACTGCCCGGACAGCCTGGAGCGGGTCGCCAAGGCGCTGATCGCCGAACTCGCCGCCCCGATCCGGCTGGACGGGCTGCTGCTCGTCCTGGAGGCCAGCGGCGGCGTCTGCGTCTACCCGCAGCACGCCCAGGACGCCGAGTCGCTGCTGCGCCGGGCCGACGTCGCGATGGGCCACGCCCAGCGCGGATGCTGCGGCGTCGCCCAGTACGACGAGACCCAGGACGCCGACACCCCGTACCGGATCGGGCTGCTGGGGGACCTGCGCCGGGCGCTGGAGACCGGCGAGGTGCAACTGCACTACCAGCCGAAGGTGGCCTTCGACGGCCGGGTGGTCGGACTGGAGGCACTGCTGCGCTGGGAGCGGCCCGGCCAGGGGAAGGTCTCGCCGGACGAGTTCGTCGGGCTCGCCGAATCCAGCGGCCTGATGCCCCGGCTCACCGACTACGTGCTGGAGGCGGCCGTCGGCCAGCTCGCGTACTGGCGCGACCAGGGCCTCCAGGTGCAGGTCGCGGTCAACGTCTCGCCGCGCGACGTGCTCAACCCCGGCTTCGCCCAGCGGGTGGCCGGCCACCTCGTGCGCCACCAGGTGCCCGCCCACGCGCTCCAGCTGGAGATCACCGAGCGGCTGCTGCTGGACGACTCCCGGCGGGCCGCCGACACCCTGGCCGAGCTGCGCGGCTACGGCGTCGGGATGTCCCTGGACGACTTCGGCACCGGGCACTCCTCGCTGGTGCGGCTGCGGAGCCTGCCGGTCGGCGAGCTGAAGATCGACCGCTCCTTCGTCTCCCGGATGGTCGCCGACGACCACGACGCGGCGGTGGTCCGCTGCTCGGTGGAGCTCGCCCACTCGCTGGGCCTGACCGTGGTCGCCGAGGGCGTCGAGGACGACGAGACCTGGGAGCGGCTGCACTGCATGGGCGTGGACGCCGTCCAGGGCTGGCTGGTGTCGGCCGCGCTGCCGGCCGAGCAGGCCACCGCCTGGCTGCGGGTGCACCGCACCGGCGCCCCGCCGGTGGAGCGCCTCGGCGTGCCGCCCCAGCTGCACGCCGGCTTCCAGCCGGTCCAGAACGCCAAGCCGATCGCCCAGCCGGCCAGGCCGCCGGCGCTGCCGCCGACCCTCCCGCCCACGTTGCCGCCGGTGGCCCAGGTGGCGCAGGCCGCGCACAGGGAGATCAAGCCGCAGGGCTGGGCCCGCAGCAGGCCGCAGTAGCGCCCGCCGGACGCCGCGGCCGAGCCGGTGACGGGCGCCGCGGCTCACTCGTTGGCCGGGGTGGGGGACGGGCCCCATAGGATGGGGTCCAAAGACCATGAGGACGGAGCGCCGAACCCGGCTGCTCCTGCCCGGGCCCGGCACCGCCCGCAAGGCACCGCCGGGTCTCACCAGAACTCACCCTGAGGATCGCTGCATGCCTGGCATCACGCGCGAGGAGGTCGCCCACCTCGCCCGGCTGTCGCGTCTTGAGCTGAAGCCCGAAGAGCTGGACCACTTCGCCGAGCAGCTCGACGTGATCATCGGCGCGGTCGCCCGCGTTTCCGAGGTCGCCGGACAGGACGTCCCGCCGACCTCCCACCCGCTGCCGCTGACCAACGTCATGCGTGCGGACGAGGTGCGGCCGTCGCTCACCCCGGAGCAGGCGCTGTCCGGCGCCCCCGCCGCCGAGGAGCAGCGTTTCCGTGTGCCGCAGATCCTCGGGGAGGACTGACCGAGATGACCGAGCTGATCCGTTTCACCGCCGCCGAGACCGCGAGCGCCATCGCCAAGGGCGAGGTGTCCGCCGTCGAGGTCGCGCAGGCCCACCTGGACCGCATCGACGCGGTCGACAAGAAGGTCAACGCCTTCCTGCACGTCGACACCGAGGGCGCGCTGGCCGCGGCCAAGGCCGTCGACGCGAAGCGCGCCAAGGGCGAGGAGCTGGGCCCGCTGGCCGGCGTCCCGCTCGCGCTCAAGGACGTCTTCACCACCAAGGGCATCCCGACCACCTGCGGCTCGAAGATGCTCGAAGGCTGGATCCCGCCGTACGACGCCACGCTGACCAGCCGTCTCAAGGACGCTGACGTGGTCATCCTCGGCAAGACCAACATGGACGAGTTCGCGATGGGCTCCTCCACCGAGAACTCCGCGTACGGCGTGACCGGCAACCCGTGGGACCTCTCCCGCATCCCCGGCGGCTCCGGCGGCGGTTCGGCCGCCGCGCTGGCCGCCTTCGAGGCCCCGCTGGCGATCGGCACCGACACCGGCGGCTCGATCCGTCAGCCCGGCGCCGTCACCGGCACCGTCGGCGTCAAGCCGACCTACGGCTCGGTGTCCCGCTACGGCCTGGTGGCGTTCTCCAGCAGCCTGGACCAGGGCGGCCCGTGCGCCCGCACCGTGCTGGACGCGGCGCTGCTGCACGAGGCCATCGCCGGGCACGACCCGCTGGACTCCACCTCGATCGACGCGCCGGTCCCGGCCGTGGTCGAGGCCGCCAGGATGCGCGACATCCGCGGCATGCGGATCGGCGTCGTCAAGGAGTTCGCCGGCGAGGGCTACCAGGCCGGCGTGATGCAGCGCTTCAACGAGTCGGTGGAGCTGCTGCGCGAGCTGGGCGCCGAGGTCGTCGAGGTCTCCTGCCCGTCCTTCACCCTGGCGCTGCCGGCGTACTACCTGATCGCGCCCAGCGAGTGCTCCTCCAACCTGGCCCGCTTCGACGCGATGCGCTACGGCCTGCGGGTCGGCGACGACGGCAGCCGTTCGGCCGAGGACGTCACCGCCCTGACCCGCGAGGCCGGCTTCGGCCCCGAGGTCAAGCGCCGCATCATCCTGGGCACCTACGCGCTGTCCTCGGGCTACTACGACGCCTACTACGGTTCGGCCCAGAAGGTCCGCACGCTCATCTCGCGCGACTTCGACGCCGCCTTCGCGGGCGTGGACGTCCTGGTCTCGCCGACCACGCCGACCACCGCCTTCCCGATCGGCGAGCGTGCCGACGACCCGATGGCGATGTACCTGGCGGACCTGTGCACGATTCCGTCGAACCTGGCGGGCAACGCGGCCATGTCGCTGCCGGTCGGTCTGGCGCCGGAGGACAATCTCCCGGTCGGCCTGCAGATCATCGCACCCGCGATGGCGGACGACCGCCTGTACCGCGTGGGCGGCGCCGTCGAGGCCGCACTCAACGACAAGTGGGGGCACACCCTGCTGGAGGAGGCACCGGCACTGTGAGCAAGATCGAGAAGGCCAAGGCCCAGTCCGCTTCGCTCAAGGGGTGGAAGCACAGCAAGCCCGGCCTCTGGCTGTCCATCGGCACCAGCGCGTTCGGCGCGATCTCCATCGCCAAGGACGTCCGCAAGGCCCGCGAGGAGAGCGACACCCTCAAGCTGGTCAACGCCCTGATCGGTGCGGCCGCGCTGGTCACCGGCACCGCCCTGCTGGTGCGCGAGCTGCGTCAGCTGGGCTCCGACGACGTGCTGCTGGGCTGAGCGCCCCGGCCCGGCCCCGCGCCACGCGGCGGCCGGGCCCGTACCTCCCAAGCTTCAAGTGAGAAGGGACGCTGTGAGCGTCATGAACCTGGTCTCCTACGAGGACGCTCTCGCGTCGTACGACCCGGTGATGGGCCTTGAGGTCCACGTCGAGCTCGGTACCAAGACCAAGATGTTCTGCGGTTGCTCGACCGAGCTGGGCGCCGAGCCGAACAGCCAGACCTGCCCCACCTGCCTGGGCCTGCCGGGTTCGCTGCCGGTGGTCAACGCGGTCGGCGTCGAGTCGGCCGTCAAGATCGGCCTGGCGCTGAACTGCGAGATCGCCGAGTGGTGCCGGTTCGCGCGGAAGAACTACTTCTACCCGGACATGCCCAAGAACTTCCAGACCTCGCAGTACGACGAGCCGATCGCCTTCAACGGCTACCTCGACGTGCAGCTGGAGGACGGCTCGACCTTCCGCGTGGAGATCGAGCGCGCCCACATGGAGGAGGACACCGGCAAGTCCAGCCACGTCGGCGGGGCCACCGGCCGCATCCACGGCGCCACCCACTCGCTGCTCGACTACAACCGGGCCGGCATCCCGCTGATCGAGATCGTCACCAAGCCGATCGTCGGCGCCGGCGAGCGCGCCCCCGAGGTCGCCAAGGCGTACGTCGCCGAGCTGCGCGAGGTGATCCGCTCGCTCGACGTCTCCGAGGCCCGGATGGACAAGGGCCAGATGCGCTGCGACGTCAACCTGTCGCTGCGCCCGAACGGCACCGAGACTTTCGGCACCCGCTCGGAGACCAAGAACGTCAACTCGCTGCGCAGCGTGGAGCGGGCCGCCCGGTTCGAGATCCAGCGGCACGCCACCGTGCTGACCGACGGCGGCACCATCGTCCAGGAGACCCGCCACTTCCACGAGGACAACGGCACCACCACCTCGGGCCGGATCAAGGACAACGCCGAGGACTACCGCTACTTCCCCGAGCCGGACCTGGTGCCGGTGGCCCCCTCCCGCGAGTGGGTCGAGGAGCTGCGCGCCGCCCTGCCCGAGCTGCCGCGGGTGCGCCGCGCCCGGCTCCAGGCCGAGTGGGGCCTGTCCGACAAGGACATGCAGTCCGTCCTCAACGCCGGTGCGGTGGAGCTGATCCAGGAGACCATCGCGGCCGGTGCCCCGGCCGACCAGGCCCGCAAGTGGTGGCTGGGCGAGCTGGCCCGCCGCGCCAACGAGACCGGCACCGAGCTGAGCGAGCAGCCGATCACCCCGGCGCAGGTCGCCCGGGTCGCCGCGCTGGTCGCCGAGGGCAAGCTGAACGACAAGCTGGCCCGCCAGGTCATCGAGGGCGTGCTGGCCGGAGAGGGCGAGCCGGACGAGATCGTCGAGAAGCGCGGCCTGGCCGTGGTCTCGGACGACTCCGCGCTGGGCGCCGCCGTCGACCAGGCCATCGCCGAGAACGAGGCGATCGCCGCCAAGATCCGCGACGGCAAGGTCCAGGCCGTGGGCGCGCTGGTCGGTGCGGTCATGAAGGCCACCCGCGGCCAGGCCGACGCGGCCCGCGTCAAGGACCTGATCCTGGAGCGGCTTGCTGCGGAAGGACAGTGAGCACAGCCTGGAGCGGCTTGCCGCGGAAGGACAGTGAGCACAGCCTGGAGAAGCTGGGTGTGTCCGCCTGAGGCGCCGCCTAGGCTGTCAACCCTGTCTTCCTAAGGCATCTAAGGCATCTAAGGCCCTCTAAGTAAGGCCTAAGGCCCGGTCTCACCTCTGTAATGAGGTGCGGCCGGGCCTTAAACCTTTTCCGGCGCCCGATCTGCGCCCGATCTAAGGCATCCGGGCCCCGGAAGATGCGGCAGGCTCCCGATGCGGCACCCCCCACTGGCAGAGGAAGCTCTTACTCGTCAGCGAAACGCAGTGAGACCCGCAGGGGGAACCGAAATGATCGAGTACCAGACCTTCCAGCAAGAGGCCCACGAGCTCGTGGCCCGCGCCGAGCACGAGCGCCTGGTGCGCGAGGCCAAGCAGGCGCGCCGCCTGCGGCAGCGCCCGGTGGCCGCCCGCTTCCAGCGGCGCCCCGTGCGTCGGCCCGAATGCTGACGGTGCGGCACCAGGACGGTGCCGAAGGAGCTCCGGAGGGGGAGAC
>NZ_JBHVFE010000147.1:0-18777 GCF_042801945.1 Kitasatospora sp. NPDC057542 | reverse complement strand
GCACCGACACAGGTCGGTGGGCCCTTCCGCCGTCTCACTGCTGGGGCGCCTGCGGCGGGTAGCCGTAGCCGGGCCCCGGCTGCTGCGGCCAGGGCGCCCCTGGCGCGGGCTGCTGCGGATAGCCGTAACCGGGCGGGGGCGGCGGGGCCTGGCCGGGCTGCGGGGCCCACGGCGCCCCGGGGGCAGGCTGGCCGGCCTGCTGCGGGTAGGGCTGCTGCTGTGGGTCGGCGTACGGCTGGCCGCCGGGCTGCGGGTAGCCGGCGTGCGCCTGCTGCTGCCAGCCGGCCTGCTGGGCGGCCTGCTGGGCCCGGATGATGTCCTCGCCGACCAGGGTGGCCAGCTCGAAGTAGGCCTCCCGGACCTTGGGCCGCATCATGTCGAGGTTGACCTCGGCGCCGGCCGCCAGGCTCTCGTCGAACGGCACCACGATCACGCCGCGGCAGCGGGTCTGGAAGTGCGCGACGATGTCCTCGACCTTGATCATCTTGCTGGTCTCGCGCACCCCGGAGACCACCGTGATGCTGCGCTGCACCAGGTCCGCGTAGCCGTGCGCGGAGAGCCAGTCCAGGGTGGTCGAGGCACTGGAGGCGCCGTCCACGCTGGGGGTGGAGACGATGATCAGCTGGTCGGCCAGGTCCAGCACCCCGCGCATCGCGCTGTACAGCAGGCCGGTGCCGGAGTCGGTCAGGATGATCGGGTACTGGCGGCCCAGCACGTCGATCACCTGGCGGTAGTCCGAGTCGTTGAAGGTGGTCGAGACCGCCGGGTCGACGTCGTTCGCCAGGATCTCCAGGCCCGAGTTCAGGTCCTGCGAGGTGAACTGCCGGATGTCCATGTAGCTGCGCAGGTGCGGGATGGCCGTCACCAGGTCGCGGATGGTCGCGCCGGTCTGGCGCTTGACGCGGCGGCCCAGGGTGCCGGCGTCCGGGTTGGCGTCGATCGCGATCACCTTGTCCTGGCGCTCGCTGGCCAGGGTCGCGCCGAGCGCGGTGGTGGTCGTGGTCTTGCCGACGCCGCCCTTGAGGCTGATCACGGCGATCCGGTAGCAGCTCAGCACCGGGGTGCGGATGATCTCCAGCTTGCGGGCCTTCTCGGCCGCCGCGGCCTTGCCGCCGAACTGGAACCGCGGCTGCTGGCGCTGCTGCTTGGGCTGGCTGCGCAGCAGCCGGTCCGAGGACAGCTCGACGGCGGCGGTGTAGCCGAGCGGCGCGCCGTGCGCGGTCTGCTGCGGGGCGGCGGCCTGCTGGAACGCGCTGGGCTGCGGGGCCTGCGGCTGCTGCTGCCACGGCGGTCCGGGCTGGCCCGGCTGCGGCTGTCCGGGGTGGGGCTGTCCGGGGTGGGGCTGTCCGGCGTGCGGCTGGCCGGGCTGGGCCTGCGGGCCGGGCTGCGGCTGGGCCGGCTGCTGGTACGCGGCGGGCTGCGGCCAGCCGCCCTGGCGCGGGTCCACCGGGCCGGGCTGGGGCGCCGGGCCGGTCTGCTGCGGGGCGGCAGCCTGCTGGGCCTGCTGGGCCGCCCACGCGGCCTGCGGGTCCCAGGCCGCCTGCGGGCCCTGCGCGTCCTGGGGGTGCTGTGGCGGGGTCTGCTGGACCGGCGGCTGCGCGAAGTTCTGCGGCTGGACGGGCTGTCCCGGCTGCCCGGTCGCGGCGGGCGCCGGCGCCGGCACAGGGTACGGCTGAGGTGCGGGCTGCTGCGGTGCGGGCTGCTGCGCCGCGGCCTCCGGCGTCGGCCAGGCCGGGGCGACGGCCTGCGGCTGCTCGGCGACCACCGGAGCCACCGGGGCGGCTGCCGGGAACGGGACGTGCTGCGCCTCGGCTTGCACCGGCGGGCCCGGCGCGGCGGGCGCGGCCCCCTGGCCGGCCGCCGGGGCCGCGGCCTGGCCGGGTGCGGGAGCCTGGGCCTGCTGCTGCGCCGGAGCGGCGGCGGGCCCAGGGGCGTCGGCCGCGGCCGCCGCGGGCGTCGGCGCGCCGGGCGCCGCAGCCGGAGTGACCGGCGCCGGAGCTGCCGGAGCCGAAGCAGCCGGCGCCGCCGCGGGCTCGGTCTGCACGTACCAGGACGGGGGAGTGTAGTCAGGTGCGTCCGACCAGTCGTCGTCGTCCTCCGCCGCGTTGTCGCCGACGTAGACGCCGTCCCGATCGCTGCTCACTCTGGCTCCCTCGTGTTCGCCGCCGCTTGTTCAGCGGTGCCGTTGCCGCATCAAAGACTAGGCCGTGCGGCAACCCCCGTTGAAGGCGGCTTCGGTTCCCCGCCGGCCCGCCCGGCACGGCGAGCGGCTGCTCAGTCCATCCGGCGCGGCGCGCCGAGCACCTGCTGTTCGGCCTGCCCGGCCACGGCCCGTACGTACTGGCGCCGCATCCGGGTCGCCCACAGGGTCAGGTCGTCGCCGAGGGTGGGCAGCGCGGCCACGTCCTCCGGCGGCAGCGACAGCACCCGGCCGGTCAACTCCGCCTCCTGCGGCGAGATCCGCTGCACGCCGACCAGGTCGGCCGCGTTCAGCACCCGGGAGGCGTTCGGGCCCAGGTAGGGCAGCAGGGTCAGGGTGGTCTGCCAGGGCGCGGCGGAGAGTCGGCTGCGCGGCGGGCGGGCACCGAGGTCGCGCACCACCAGCACCGGCGAGGCCACCGAGGCGCCCTGCGGGCCGAGCCGGCCGACCTGGTGGATCGTCACGCACGGCTGGCCGCCGCCGGCCGCCTGGGCCATCGGGCCCCACAGCTGTCCGCGGGCGGTCTCCACCGCGACCCGGGCGCCGATCGCGGCCGCCCGCAGCGCGATGACCTGCGCCGTCCACATGCCGCCGACGAGCACCAAGTCGTACGAGGTCGGGCGGAACAGGCCGAGCACTGCGGGCAGTCCCTGCGGGTCGACGCCGATCACCACGCCGTCGTCGCCGACCGGGAAGGCCAGCGCCGCGAGGTCGGCCGGCTCCAGCACGTGCTTCTCCCGGCGCGGGCCGCGCAGTCCGAAGCCGGGCAGGATCCGCGGCCGGGCCCGGCGTTGCTCGGCGCCGGGCTGCGGGCCGGCGGTGGGATAGGTCTGGTACGCCATCAGGAAGCCCCTCCGAGCGGCAGGGTGGCGAGCATGCCGGGGGCCTGCTCCAGGTCGAGCCGGACGAGGCCGAGCCCGGTGCTCTGGGCCCGGGTCTCCACCTGGCGGCCGATCTGGCCGACCTCGCTCTCGTTGCGGCCGGTCACCCGCAGGTGCCCGCTGACCGTCACCGAGCCGCCGGTGCCGTGCCCGGCGGTCAGGCTGAAGGTGCTGGCGAGGGCCGGGGAGCCGGTGATCAGGTTGACCAGGTCCGGCGCGGCGATCCGGCCGGGGGCGCCGTCGGGGCGGCTCAGCTGCGGCCAGCGGGAGATCCAGTACGTGGTGTGCCAGCGGTCGTCGATCCGCCAGAACCGGTTGCCCTCCTGGGTGCGGCGGGTGGTGCCGCCGCCGCTGCCGGTGCCCTGCCGGCCGGCCACCGCGATCGGGTTGGCGCAGGTGGAGATGGCCAGCGCGGCGATCAGCTCGCGCTCGTCCAGCACGGTCGCGTTGAAGCCGGCGCTGTTGAGTCGGCCGGCCAGCTGGTCGGTGACCCGCTGCAGCGCCTTGCGGGCGCCCTCCTCGCCGCCGCCACGGGCCCGGACGGCGGTCGCCGCGCGTTCCGGGTCGAGCTTGAGCGCGATCCAGGTCAGCCGCAGCCCGGGGGTGGAGGTGCCGTCCGGCAGTTCGCGGTAGGCGCGGGCGGCCAGCGACTGCTCGGGCAGGTGCGGGGCCGGGGCGGGCTGGGTGTGCTGGACCAGCTGCACCGACTCCAGGGTGATGTCGTCCACCGTGAGCGCCGAGCAGATCACGTCCAGCGGCAGCGGCAGCGCGGTGCGCACCGGGCGCAGCGGCTGGTCCTTGGCCTGGACGAGCAGCACCGAACTGAGGAAGGTCCCGTCGCCGACCATGCCGGTCTCCCGGCGGACCGGGCGGCCGCCGAACTCGGCCTCGGTGGCGTGGGTGCAGGTGCGCAGCCCCGGTTCGAGCTCCAGCGCCGGCGCCAGCGCCGGGTCGGTGCCGGCCGGCGGCAGCAGCGTCCTGGCCTGCTTGCGGCGGGACTTGAGGGCGGCACGGACCAGCAGCAGCTCCGGGACGGTGCGGCCGCGCACCGGGACGAGCGCGAGCACGAGCAGTACCAGTGCGACCGCGCCGAAGCCGGCCGCGACCGTGCGGCTGATCGTCCAGCCGACCGCGACCAGGGCCGCCGCCACCTCGACCAGGACGAGCTGTTGGAGCTTCAACCGCCCGCCGAGCAGGCCCGGTCGGGGGTTGACCCGGACCTGGACGGCGCCGCCGCCCCCGGTGCCGTCCGGTTGCGGCCGGGCGGCCCCGGTTCCGGCCCCGGTCTCGGTCGTCGGTGCGCTGTGCTGCGCCCGGCCGGCCCGGCGCGACCTCCCACCGCCCGCGCTGCGGCGGCGTCCTGGAGCGGTCTGGCTTGGCATCCCCCGGTGGCCCTCTCTGATCGGTTGTCGCGGCCCGGCTGGCTGTGTCGCGGACCGTACCCGTACCGTACTCACCGTCTGCTGCCGCATCGTAGAGGGTTCGCGCCGGTTCGTGCCCGGCGGGTGACCACGGGGCAGGTCGGTCTGACAACGCCCGACGACGTCTGACTAGGGGGACGACGAGGTATGGCATCGCGCCGGGACGAGCTGAACGCGTACACCTTCGCCCGCAAGCGCACGGTGGGCGCCTTCCTGCTGCCCGCCGGTGGCGGCAGCGACGAGGACGCGCCGCGTCCGGTGAAGGCGGTGCTGCCGAGTGTGCTGGCCGGGGCGGTGGTCGTGGCCGGGTTCGGGCTCTGGGGGGTCTTCAAGCCGAGCGCGCCGGTGAAGTGGGACGACGGCAAGAACATCATCCAGGGCAAGCAGTCGACGACCCGGTACGTGGTGCTCACCGACCCGGACAACAAGACCAAGCGGCTGCACCAGGTACTCAACATGTCCTCGGCGCGGCTGGTGCTGCCCGCGGGCGCCAAGGTCGTGGTGGTGGACGACGGGGTGCTCGACCGGTACCCCAACCACGGGCCGACGATCGGCATCCCGTACGCGCCGGACAAGTTGCCGAGCACGGACAACGCGAGCAAGGCGATGAAGTGGGCGGTGTGCGACCGCCCGGGCTCGGACGACAAGCAGGAGACCGTCAACCAGGCCGTGTTCGTGGCGGCCGGCGCGGACGCGGCGGCGCTGGCGGCCAAGGACCGGATGCTCGGACCGGACCAGCTGATGCTGGTGCAGCAGGCCGACGAGCAGCAGGTGTCGGCCGCGCCGGCGCCGGGCCAGCCGGCCGCCGCGGGTGCGGCGGTGTACCTGGTCGACGCGCAGGGCCGCAAGCACCTGATCGGCTCCCCGCAGTCGGACGACAAGGAGCGCAAGGCGCTGATCACCGCGGTGTTCGGGCCCAACGCGGTGCCGCAGCGGGTCAAGCGGGACTGGCTGGACACCCTGGTGAACGCCACTCCGATCACCTTCCCGCAGGTCGAGGGGGTCGCCGACAGCCAGGGCGCCAACTCCAAGGTGGTGCTGACCAACCAGGCCGACCGGCGGGTCGGCCGGCTGGTGCACTACCAGGACCGCCACTACGTGGTCGGCAAGGAGCAGCTCTACCTGGTCACCGCGTTCCAGGCGGAGCTGATCCGGCAGAACCCGGCCTACCAGATGCTCTACAAGTACGACCAGGACAAGAATCCGCGCAGCGACGAGATGAACCCGGCCGACAACTCCCAGTGGGGCAACGACGCCCGGCTGAAGGACACCGCGCCGGACTGGCCGCTGAAGGCCGGTGCGCCGGTGAACAACTGGCAGGACCGCCAGGACCCTCGGATGGTCGTGTGCAGCACCTACGACGGCGGCGCCGAGGACGGCAGTACGGCCAAGCGCAGTGTCTGGGCCGGGACTTCGTACCCTGCCCCGTACAACAACGGCGCCGGGGCCGCGTACGTGACGCCCGGTCACGGGCTGTTCTACCGTTCGCTGGACAACTCGGCCGCCGGCTCCGGATCCGACTTCCTGATCACCGAGACCGGGTTGCGCTACTCCGTCCCGTCCAACGGCGACGGCAGCCAGCGTCCCGCCGCCTCGCCTCAGCCCGGCCAGAGCGGCCCCCCGAAGCAGCCGACGCCGCAGCCCAGTGCCACGCCGACCCCCGGGGCGCCGTCCCAGGAGCCCGGTCAGCAACAGGAGGAACCCGGCGGCAACCAGGCCCGGTTGGGCTACCAGGGCGTCAAGCCGCTGCCGGTGCCGAAGGAGTGGTCGAACCTGGTTCCGGCCGGCCCGCCGCTCACCGCGAAGAGCGCCGCCCAGCCGCAGAATGCCTGACCGGCCAAGTGCGGTAACCGAATTGGCCCCAGTGTCATGGTCTGGTAACTACTCAGTGCTCGGTGTTGGGTGAGCTGCGTGTGCCGACTACAGTGCTGTTGGACATCACGCCGGTGATGCAACGGTCGGCTCTCACGGGCCCTCCGTACACGCAAATGTTGTCTCATGGGGGACGGTGGAGCATGGCTCAGGGTCAGTTCACGATGACTGCACAGGAGATGCTGGCTTTCGCCAAGCAGATCGAAGAGGCCATCGGCAAGATCGAGGCTGAGAAGACCAAGCTCATCAGCACGGTCTCCGGCATCACCAGCGGTTGGCAGGGCCAGGCCGCGACGGCCTACGCGAGCCTGCAGGAGCGGGTCAACGGCGACATCGCGAAGCTCAAGGAGTCGCTGAACGCGATCAAGCACGCGATCGAGCTGACGACCAAGCACTACGCGAGCACCGAAGAGGAGCAGAAGGCGATGTTCTCCTCGGTCCAGGGCTGATCACCGCACTCGCGCTGATCACCGCACCTGCGCCGACCGCCGTTCTGCCCCGATCCACCGCTCTGCGGGGCGCCCGCCACTGACCGCGTGGCGCTCCGCACCCTCGTCAAGGGAGACAACGTGTCCGACCACATTCTCGTCAACTTCCAGACCGTTCACCAGGCGGCCGAGGAGGTCAAGGCCTCGGCGAGTCGCATCGACCACCTGCTGAACGACCTCAAGGGCAACGTCACCCGCATCGCCTCCAGCTGGCAGGGCGCCGCCCAGCAGGGCTACCAGGCCCACCAGGCCCAGTGGGACGCCAAGGCCGCCGACCTCCAGCAGACCTGCGCGCAGATCGCGGGTTCGCTGGAGAAGGCCGCGCAGAGCTACAAGACGACCGAGGACGCCAACGCCAAGCTCTGGGGCTGACGTTCGGGTTCCGTAGGGAACGGCAGGGGGCGGGTACCCGGATTCCGGGCACCCGCCCCCGACGCGCGACATGGGTGGACGACATGAGGGGTGGCAGGGTGTCCCGACACGGGTACCGGAAGGCGGCCGCGGCGCTCGCCGTGCTCGCGGTGCTGGGCGGCCCGCTCGCCGCCCCCGCGTACGCCGAGAGCGGGCCGGGGCTGGCCGCGGCCGGCGACTGCCCCAAGAACGCGCCCGACGTGCAGACCGTGCCGTGGTCGCTGCAGCGCCTGCTGCTGAACGAGCTGTGGCAGGACGGGAAGACCACCGGGGCGGGCGTGACGGTCGCGGTCATCGACACCGGGGTGGACCAGAACAACCCGCAACTGAGCGGCAAGGTCGACGAGGGCCCCAACCTGCTGGTCAACCGGGAGACCAAGGAGCCGATCCAGGGAAAGTCCATCGAGGACCCGGTCGGTCACGGCACCAAGGTGGCCGGCATCATCGCCGCCCGCCCCAGGCCGACCACCGGCTTCGTCGGACTGGCCCCCGACGCCAGGATCCTGTCGATCCGGCAGAACGACAGCGACGGCAACGGTGACGTCTCCACCCTGGTCAAGGCGATCAGGGAAGCGGTCGACAAGGGCGCCAGGGTCGTCAACATCTCCCAGGACGTGCGCGGCGCGGGCGACGCGCGCTTCGGCGGCTACCAGGATCTGAAGGCCGTCATCGAGTACGCCGAGGCACGCGACGTCGTGGTGGTCGCCTCGACCGGGAACGACGGCAAGGAGGGCGACACCTACCCCGGCGCCTTCCCGACCGTGCTGGCCGTCGGTGCCTCCGACCGCAACAACGAGCGTGCGCCGTTCTCCCAGTACGGCAGCTTCGTGAAGGTCGCCGCGCCCGGTGTCGACATGCTGTCCACCGTGCCCGGGGGCGGCCAGTGCGTGGACAACGGCACCAGCTTCGCCGCCCCGTACGTCTCCGGGCTCGCCGCGCTGCTGAGGGGCGCCCACCCGAACTGGAAGGCGGCCCAGGTGCGGGCCTGGATCGAGCAGAGCGCGCAGCGCACCCAGCGAGACCCGGACAAGTTCGTCGGCTGGGGCGTGGTGGACCCGGTCAAGGCCGTCACCAAGGCCCCCGCCGAAGCGCCCTGGGCACCCGTCCCGGACGCCCCGGTGCAGCTCGCCGCCGCGCCGATCGTGCCACGCCCGGTGGGCCTCGGCGAGACCCAGGCCGACCGCGACGGCCGCACCGCGACGTACGTCCTCGGCATCGGCGCGCTGCTGGTCGCCCTGCTGATCGGCGGCGGCGTGGTGCTGCGCGACCACCGGCGCAGGTCCGCCGACTGACGTCCGGCGGGAGCCGGCTCGCCGAGATTCCGACCCCGACTCCTGTAACACCGCCGCCCGCCCACCGCATCGATGAAGTGTCAGGGAGGGCGGACCGCAGGGGGCAGGGCGCATGAGGTGGATCGGGGCGGGCCGGGAGGCCAAGGACGCGGAGTTCCTGGAACTCGTCTCCGGCCGGACCGGCCACCTGTACCGCTCGGCCTGCCTGCTCACCAGCGGCGACACCCACTACGCCGAGGACCTCGTCCAGGAGGCCCTCAGCCGGATGTACGTGCTGTGGCGGCGCAGTGCCTTCACCGGCCGCGGTCGGATCGACAACCCGGCGGCCTACACCCACACCGTGATGGTGCGCACCTTCCTCGCCCAGCAGCGTCGCCGCTCCAGCGGCGAGCGCCCCAGCGACACCCTGCCGGAGCCGGAGGGGCAGGACGCCGACAGCACCCTGCGGCTGACCCTCCTCGACGCGCTCGGCCGGATGCCGCCCAAGGACCGCGCGGTCCTGGTGCTGCGCTACTGGGAGGACCGCAGCGTCGAGGAGACCGCCGAGGCCATGCGGGTCTCCTCCGGGGCCGTCCGCACCCGCACCACCCGGGCCCTGGCCCGGCTGCGCACCCTGCTCGGCGACTCGCTGACCGAGCTCGCCGGCCGCTGAGGGCGGCGCCCGCCCGCCCGTACGGCACTTCTCGCAAACCGCGACGCAAGGAGACGGTGAACACCCATGTCCGAACCGGACAAGTTCGAGGACGATCTTCTCTATGCCCTCACCCGTACGGGCGAAGGCTTCCGCACCGAGCAGGCCGACCTGGTCGCGGGTGGCTACCGCCGAGGCCGCAGCCGCTGGCGCCGCCGCTCGACCGCCGCCGTGGTGGGCGGCGCGGCCGCGCTGGCCCTCGTGGGCACCGGCGCGGTGTACCTGGGCTCCCTGGGCGGCAAGGAGACGGGCACGGTGAGCGCGGCCTCCGCCCCGGCCGCCACCGCCGGCAGCGCCACCGCCGCGGCCACCCCGACCACGGCGAAGTCCACCGCCCCGGCGGTGGTCTCCGGCGACGAGGTGCTGGCCACCTTCCAGGCGCTCCTGCCCAAGGGGGAGACCAGCGAGGCCAACGGCCGCGGGACCGACGACGAGTGGCTGGACGGCACCTTCGCCTCGGCGAGCGTGGTCTTCGACGACGGCCAGGGCAAGTCGCTGGTCCAGATCGGCATCCAGAAGCACCACCCCAAGCAGGCACAGGTCCCCACCTGCCCGTCCGACTTCAAGCTCGCCCGGGTCGACTCCTGCTCCGCCACCACCCTGCCGGACGGCTCCAAGCTCCTGCTGGAGCAGGGGTACGAGTACTCGGACGGCCGGGCCGACACCAAGGAGTGGCACGCCACCCTGACCGGCCCGGACGGCCGGAGCATCTCCCTGAGCGAGTGGAACGCGCCCAAGGAGAAGGGCGCGCCGGACAGCCGCCCCAACCCGCCGCTCACCCTGGACCAGCTGAAGGCGATCGTCACCGACAGGTCCTGGGACCGGGTCGTCGCGGCGGTCCGGTACGACGGCATCGACGAGGAGGCGGTCGACCCCGGCCTGTCGCTGCCCGACCGGGAGGCCGTGCTGGCCGGCCTGCTGCCCCCGGGGGTGACCGTGACCGGCCGCTCCGGCACCGCGCTCGCGGCCACCTTCCAGCTGGCCCAGGGCCAGGCCGCCGGCTCGCTGATGCTGCGGGTGGAGAACTGGGCGCACAGCGGGAGCGTCCAGGGTGAGCGCGCCTTCAAGGACGCGAACACCCTCCCCGACGGGAGCAGGATCCTCGTCAACGGGGACCCGGACGGCAAGGAGAAGCCGCTGACGGTGAACGTCCTGCGTCCGGACGGCATGGAGGTGCTGGTCTACCAGATGCCGACCGGCAAGCCGCTGCTCACCGCGGACCAGGTGAAGGCGATCGCCACCAGCCCGGCCTGGAAGGTGTACAAGTAGGACGCGCACATGGCGGTGCCCCGGGCTGGGGGAGGCCCGGGGCACCGCCATGTGGGGGAGGGGTGGGGGTCAGTCCTGCTGGTCCTCGGGGAGGCTGATCACCCAGCGGGTGTCCTGCCGGGGGCGCAGGTAGAACAGCCAGTAGAGGGTGGCGGCGGCGGTGATGCCGCCGGTCCACAGCAGGGGCTCGGCGTCCAGCTTGGTCATCACGAAGACCAGGACGGCGATCAGGACGCCCGGGACGACCGGCCACAGCGGCATCCGCCAGGCGGCGGCGTGCTTGTGGTGGGCGCGGCGGGAGAGCAGCGCGGCGATCGCGACCAGCAGGTACATCCCGGTGACGGCGACGCCGGTGATGTTGCTCAGCAGCTCGCCCTTGACGAAGCAGAGCGCGGCGCCGGGCAGGCCGACCGCCAGGGTGGCGATCCACGGCGAGCCGAACCGGCCGAGGGTGCCGAAGGCCTTGTTGACCGGCTCCGGCCAGGCCTTGTCGCGGGCGGAGGCGAACAGCACCCGGGAGTTCTGGATGACCATGACGATGCCGGCGTTGATGATGGCCAGCGCGACGCAGAGGCTGATGAAGGTGCCGACCGCGGAGTTGCTCCAGGCGGTGACCATGCCGGAGATGTCGCCGGAGGACAGGGTCTGGAGGTCGGGGGCGCCCATGGTGATGGCGACGACCGGGACCAGGATGATGGCCGAGGAGATGCCGAGCGTCCACAGCACGGTGCGCGAGACGTTGCGGCGGGGGTTCTCCAGCTCCTCGGACAGGTAGACCGCGGTGGAGAAGCCCTGGGTGATGAACAGGGCGATGCCGAGCGCGCCGACGATGGCGCCCACGCTCACCGTGGTGGTGGCGCCGCCGTCCCCGGTGACCACGCCGTGCAGCAGGCTGGGGGCGTCGCTGTTGGTGTGGGCGAAGCCGAGCACCGAGACCACGCCGGCCGCGATGACCTCCAGCACCAGGAAGATGCCGGTGATCCAGGCGTTGGCACGCAGGTCGAGCAGGCCGGCCAGGGTGGCGGCCAGCATCACGGCGGCGCCGGTCATGGCCTTGTCCAGGTGCAGGACGGGGGCGAGGTAGTCGGCGGTGCCGAGGGCGATGACCGAGGGGACGATCATCACCACGATCAGCGAGAGCACGAAGACCAGCCAGCCCATCAGCCGTCCGGCGAGGGTGCCGACCATCGCGTACTCGCCGCCGGCGCTGGGGATCAGGGTGCCGAGCTCGGAGTAGCAGAACGCGACCGCGACGCAGAGCACGGTGCCGATCGCGATGGCCAGTGCGGTGGCGCTGCCGATGCTGGAGAACAGCTCCGGCACGATCACGAAGAGCGTCGATGCGGGCGTGACGCAGGACAGCGTGAGCAGTGTGCCGCCCACGACGCCGATCGAGCGCTTGAGCTGCTGGGGCGCGGCCGCCTCGGCCGCCGTGGCGGCTACGGTCTGTGGCGGGCGAAGCGTGTCGGTCATGTGGCTTCCGATCGGCTTTGTGCGGTGCTGGAGTGGGAGCGGTATCGCCTCCGCTGGCTGGTTGCTCGGTGTCCGGTTCCAGTCGCTCCCGGGGCGCAATGGAACCTTGGGCGTATTGATCGAGTCAACGTGGGAACTGCTTCGGAATCCGTTGCGGCGAACGGCATAGACATGCGATCCCATGATCACGTTCGGTCGTTGCGGGCTTTGTCCGACTTGTTACCCAAGCCACATCGCGATTGAATTGAAGGTGAACAAAGGGGGGAGGGTCGTGATTCAAAGGTGGCACTCCAGGTGGACGGCGACACGCCCAGGTGCCCCCGAAGCGTCCGGCAACTCCCCGGCCGGGTACGGGAACCGCAGCCCCCGCTCCGAAAGAGCTAGGTAACGTTTCGGAACCTGGGACGCCGAAGGGGTCGGACTCCGCGAGTCCGACCCCTTCGATCACCGTCCGTGACGGCCGGCGCGGCTACGCCACCGGCAGCCAGCCCGTCTGGACCATCTGCCCGCTGGTCACGCGGCGGGACACGTAGACCCCTCGGCCCGGCGGCAGCGCCTGCGGCTTGACCGTCCCCAGCAGTGCGCCCTCGTCCCGGTTCCCGGAGAGGATGACGCCCTGGCCGCCGAGCTCGCGCATCCGCTGCAGCACCGGCTCGTACAGCGAGCGGCCGGCGCCGCCCGCGCTGCGGGCCACGACCACCCGCAGGCCGATGTCGCGGGCGAACGGCAGGAACTCGGCCAGCGGGGCCAGCGGGTTGCCCGAGCTCGTCGAGACCAGCTCGTAGTCGTCGACGATCACGAACATGTCCTTGCCGCTGTACCAGCTGCGGTTGCGCAGCTGCTCGGCGGTCACGTCCGGGCCCGGCAGGCGGCGCGAGCAGGCGCCGCGCAGCATGTCCACGATGGCCGCCATGGCCGGCTGCGCGGCCGCGTACTCCACCAGGTACTCCGGCGGCACGGTGCCGAGCAGCGCGCGCCGGTAGTCGCCGACCACGATGCCCGCCTGGTCCGGCGTGTAGCGCTCGGTGATCTGCTTGATCAGCATCCGCAGCACCGCCGACTTCCCGGACTCGGTGTCGCCGAAGACGATGAACAGCGGGTCGGTCTCGAAGTTGACGAAGACCGGCGCCAGCTCCGCCTCGTCCACGCCGAAGGCGACGCCGCGCTCCGGGTGCTCGAAGCCCTTCGGCAGCGAGTTGCCGTCCAGGACGGCCGGCAGCATTCGCACCTGCGGGGCGCGCGGGCCGGTCCAGGCCCCGTCCACGGCGCCGACCAGCCCGGCCACGCCGTCCTGGAGGTCGTCCACCGAGGAGGAGCCGTCCAGGCGCGGCAGTCCGGACAGGAAGTGCAGCCGCTCCGGGGTGATGCCGCGCCCGGCCAGCGACGGGACGTTCTGGGCCACCCGGCGGTCGACCTCGGACTCCATCGGGTCACCGAGCTTCAGCTCGGTCCGGTTCTGCAGCAGGTCCTTCAGCGCCGGGCGCACCTCGGCGTACCGGGCCGCCGTGATGACCAGGTGCACGCCGTAGCCGAGGCCGCGCTGGGCGATGTCGCCGATCACCGGCTCCAGGCCCTCGAACTCCTGCTTGAAGGTGTTCCAGCCGTCGATCACCAGGAAGACGTCGCCGAAGGCCTCGTCCGGCAGCTGGCCGGCCGCCCGGCGGGCCCGGTAGGTGGCGATGGTGTCGATCCCGGCGACCCGGAACAGCTCCTCGCGCCGGTTGAGCACCCCGTGCACCTCGGAGACCATCCGGCGCACCTTGTCCACGTCCAGGCGCCCGGCCACCCCGCCGACGTGCGGCAGCCCGGCCAGCGACTGGAAGCTGCCCGCACCGAAGTCGAGCAGGTAGAACTGCACCTCCAGCGGGGTGTGGGTGAGGCCGAACGAGGCCACCGTGGTGCGCACCACGGTCGACTTGCCGGAGCGCGGGCCGCCCACGATCAGACCGTGGCCGGCCGCCCCCGCGTAGTCGACCTCCAGGATGTCCGTCTTCTGCTCGCGCGGCTTGTCCACGATGCCGATCGGCACCCGCAGCCGGCCCGCCGGGTAGCCGGGCGCGGCCAGCCCGCGCTCCGGCACGACCTGCAGCGGCGGCAGCAGGTGGTCCATGCTCGGCGCCTCGTCCAGCGGCGGCAGCCACACCTGGTGCGCGGCCGGGCCCTGGCCGGTCATCCGCTGGACGAACACGTCCAGCACGGTGTCCACCAGCGCGTCGTCCTGCTCCGGGACCTGCGGTGCGACCTCCTCCTCCACCGGGTCCGGCAGGTCCACGAAGGCCGCGGTGAACTCCACCGGGCGCGCGTTGACCCGCCGTCCGCCGGTCGACCGCTGCTGTCCCGGCGCCCGGTACGGCCCCGAGACGTAGGCGGCCTTGAACCGGTCCATCACGTCCTCGCCGAACTTGAGGTAGCCGACGCCCGGCACCGGCGGCAGGTGGTAGGCGTCCGGCACGCCGATCGCCGCCCGGGACTCCGCGGCCGAGAAGGTGCGCAGACCGATCCGGTACGACAGGTAGGTGTCCAGGCCGCGCAGCTTGCCCTCCTCCAGGCGCTGCGAGGCCAGCAGCAGGTGCACGCCCAGCGACCGGCCGATCCGGCCGATCTGGATGAACATCTCGATGAAGTCGGGCTTGGCGGAGAGGAGTTCGGAGAACTCGTCGATGATCAGCACCAGCGAGGGCAGCGGGTCCAGTGCCGCGCCGGCCGCCCGGGCCCGCTCGTACTCGTGGATGTTGGCGTAGTTGCCCGCCGAGCGCAGCAGCTCCTGGCGGCGGTGGAGCTCGCCCTCGATGGCGTCGCGCATGCGGTCGACCAGGGTGAGCTCGCCCTCCAGGTTGGTGATCACCGCGGAGGTGTGCGGCATGTCCGCCATGCCGGAGAAGGTCGCACCACCCTTGAAGTCGGCGAGGACGAAGTTCAGGATCTCCGAGGAGTGGGTCATCGCCAGCGCCAGCACCAGCGTGCGCAGCAGCTCAGACTTGCCGGAACCGGTGGCGCCCACGCACAGGCCGTGCGGGCCCATGCCCTCCAGCGCGGCCTCCTTGATGTCCAGGTAGACGTGCTCGCCGTTGGCGCCGACGCCGATCGGCACCCGCATCCGCTCGTGCTGGGCGCGCGGGCGCCAGCTGCGGGCCACGTCGAAGGAGCCCGGGTCGCCCGAGTTCATCATGTCGGTGAAGTCGAGGTTGGACAGCAGCGGTTCGTCGTCCCCGCCGGCCGAGATCCGGTACGGCGCCAACTGCCGTGCCAGCGCCTCGGACTGCCACACCGAGAGCAGGTCCGGCTTGCCGGTGTACGTCGCGCCGGAGGCCGAGCGCAGCAGCAGCTCCTCGGCGCCGACCGTCACCATCAGGTGCCCGCTGGGCTCGTCCACCTCGCCCGGCACCACCTCGATGACCGTCACGCCCTGCACGCCCTCCGGGCTCGCCAGCAGCGAGTCGTGCGGCACCCCCGCGCCGTCCATGACGACCACCAGGTGCGGCTGGTCGGCCGGAGGCGCCACCTCCCGCACGAAGCGCTGGCGGCCGGCCAGTTCGTCCTGGAGCAGGTACTCCAGGTCGCCCAGGTCGGTCGCGAACAGCCGGCGCGAGCCCGCGCCGTCGGCCTCCTTGCGGTGCTGGTTGTGCGGGAGCCACTTGGTCCACTCCCACTCCTCGGCCGCACCGGGCGCGGCCGCGACCGCCACCATCAGGTCGTCCGGCGAGTGCAGGGTGGTCAGCTGGGCGATCATCGCGCGCACGTTCCCGTACACCGAGTCCGGGTCCCCGCACACCGTGATGTGGTAAAAGGCCCGCAGCGAGACCGCCAGCGGCAGGTCCTGGAGGGTGCCGTGCGCCTTCAGGAAGGAGTGCATCGCGGCCGCCGACAGCGGCTCCAGCTCGTCCATCGGCGCGGTCTGCGGCGCCACCAGCGGCGTGGACAGCTGCACCGGCCCGAGGCCCACCCGGATCTGCGCGAAGTCGCCGTCCCCGGTGCGCCGTTCCCACAGCCGCCGGCCGTCCTCGACGATCGACCAGAGCTGGTCCGGCGCCGGGTTCAGGAACAGCAGCGCGCCGCGCTGGCGCTCCGCCGTGCGGCGCACCTGACGGCGGGTCTGCTGGAGGTACTTCAGGTAGTCGCGCCGTTCGTCCGCCATCGCGGTCGAACCGCCCTTGCGGGCCCGGACGATCTGCGCCAGCACCATGCCGAGCGTCGAGGCGATCATCAGACCGCCCATGATCTTCATCGGGGCCGCAGCCCCCGGCGAGAAGAAGAACACCGCCGAGCCACCCATGCCCAACATCGGCAGGATGCTCATCAGCCAGTCCTCGCCGCCCTGCCGGGGCAGTTCGGGTGGGCTCACCAGCTCCACCGGCTCGTCCGGCACGGTGGGCGGATACGCCCTGGCCGGTCGCTTGACCGTGATCACACCCATGTGTCATCCACCCCGCGGCGTCGATCGATCACTTCGGCATCAGCCCTCATGCGATTTGCGTACGGTCCGTACGGGAATCCGGTGGCTGAGGACGCCCCACCCAGCGCAGCCCCCGTACCTTTGCGCAGGCGCCGATCCTAACGGTCGCCCCCGCACCGCCCGCCAGGGCCCGGTACGCACCGGCACCGGACACGAACCGAACGGGTAGGGTAACGCCGCGCCAACTCGCGGCCCGGCCGGGCCGGTTCCACAGCAACACCGAGCGCCGCCGTGCCTCGGCACCGTCAACAAGGGGGAGCGCCAAGTGCGTCGAAGGATCGAGGTGGGGGCCCTCATGGGCGAGCGCAGCGAGGTGGGCGCATGAGTGCCGCCGCGACCGGCTACTGCCGGGTGACCGTCGTTGCCCCGGACCGCCGGATCGACGTCGCCCTGCCCGAGGACGTCCCGCTCGCGGACGTCTACCCCGAGGTGCTGCGCCTGGCCAACCAGAGCCAGCCCGACGGCACCCCCACCGGCTTCCACCTGGTCCGCCGCGACGGCACGGTGCTCGACAGCGGGCTGCCACTGGCCGCCCAGCAGGTCCGCGACGGCGACCTGCTGGCGCTGCGCCCCTTCGCCGAGTCGCTCCCGCCGGCCGTCTACGACGACGTCGCCGACGCGATCGCCAGCGCCGTCGAGGCCGACCGCCGGTTCTGGACCGCCGAGCTGATGCGCGGCTTCGGCCTGATCGGCGCCGGGGTGCTGCTCACCCTGCTCGGCTTCGCGCTCTGGTTCTCCGACCTGCGCCACGACATGCACGGCCTGCCCGGTGTCCTGGCCGGCGTCACCGCCGTCGTGCTCACCGCGCTCGCCGGGGTGCGCGCCCGGGTCTACCAGGACGCCCACGCGGCCGTCGCGCTCGGCCTCGGCGCCCTGCCGCACGCCATGATCGGCGGCAGCGGCCTCATCGCCGTCGCCCATCTGGGGGACGGCCCCGGCCGGCTCCAGTTCCTGGCCGGCTGCGCCGCCGTCCTGGTGGTCTCCGTACTACTGGCCGGCCTGCTGCCGGAGAGGGACGCGGTGTTCGTCGCCGCCGCCCTGGTCTCCACCGCCGGCTCGCTCGCCACCTTCGCGGCCGTCCTGCTGCCGGAGACCCCGGCCGGGCACATCGCCGCCGTCACCGGCGTCGCCGCCGTGGCCGTGGTCGGCTTCCTGCCCAGCCTCTCCGCCCGCTTCGCCCGGCTGCCGGTCGGCTTCAGCGCCCCCGGCCAGACCCGCACCCGCAGCCGCGACTACGACGAGGAGGCCGAGCGCGCCGAGGCCGTGCAGTACGAGAAGATCGCGCACCAGGCCCGTCGTGGCCACGAGGTGCTGGTCGGCCTGGTCGGCGGCTGCGCCGCCGTGGTGGTCGGCGCCTGCGCCGTCCTCGGCTTCACCGACGAGACCTTCCCCGAGCTGCTCGCGCTCGCCCTGGGCCTGACCACCATGCTGCGCGCCCGGCTGTTCCGCTACACCGCGCAGGTGCTCAGCCTCACCGTGGCCGGCCTGCTCGGCCTGAGCCTGCTGATCGTCGGGCTCTCCCTGCACACCCCGCAGTTCTTCCTGCGGGCGGCCGGTTCCACCACCGAGCTCGACCTGCGCACGATCTGGCTGACCGCCTCCATCGCCTTCGGCGCCGCGCTGCTCACCGCGATCGCCCTGGTGGTGCCGCGGCTCGGGGTCTCCCCGTTCTGGGGGCGCATCCTGGACCTGGTGGACAGCCTCACCCTGATCTCGCTCGTCCCGCTGGCACTCGCCGTCCTGGACATCTACCGCCTGGTCCGCGGCGCCACCGGCTGACCGCCGGACGCCGCAGTGCCGCCCGCCCGTCCGTTCGCGCGACCCCTCTCGGGCCCGCCGAACGGCCGGGTGGGCGGCACTGGTACGCTTGGCCTTCGAGCGCAGCCGTGTGTCCGCCCCCCCCCGTGGGTCGCAGACCGCCGGCCGCGCTCGCGACACCGAGTTCTCGATGAGTCCTGTGTTGTCGACCAGGACCGCTCGGTAGACCCCGAAGGAGTTGCAGTGGCTCTCGCCTCTGACGTCAAGAAGCAGATCTTCGCCGAGTTCGGCCAGAAGGAGGGCGACACCGGTTCCCCCGAGGTCCAGGTGGCCATGCTCTCCCGTCGCATCTCGGACCTGACCGAGCACCTCAAGACCCACAAGCACGACCACCACTCGCGTCGTGGCCTGCTGATCCTGGTCGGCCAGCGCCGCCGCCTGCTGCAGTACCTGGCCAAGAAGGACATCGAGCGCTTCCGTACGCTCGTCGACCGCCTGGGCATCCGCCGCGGTGCCGCCGGCGGCGCCCGCTGAGAACGCCGCTCGGGGCGGCTCCCCACACCGGTGA
>NZ_JBHVFE010000146.1:0-18790 GCF_042801945.1 Kitasatospora sp. NPDC057542 | reverse complement strand
GGGAGAGCTCCCCGGCCGCCAGGCCAGCGGCTCCGGGCCGCGGCTCGACGCACTGCACGCCCTCGCTGGCCGCCAGCAGCTCGGCGCTCAGCTCCGCCAGCCCGGGTTCGGTGAGCACGAACCGCGCGCGGCTGTCCACGAGCATCTTCTGCGCCCGCTCCGCGGGGAGTTCGACGTCCAGCGCAAGGTAGCCGGTGCCGGCCCCGAGGGCGCCGAGCGCGGCCATGACGAACCAGGTGCTACGCCGGGAGACGATCGCAGTCAGGTCGTCGGCCCGGGCACCGGACGCGGTCAGCGCGTGGGAGACGGCCGCCGCGGCGTCGGTGAGCTCCTGGTAGGTGTAGCGCGTGTCCGTGCCGGACACCGCGACCGCGTCCGGCTGCCTGGCCGCCCAGGTCTGCACAGTTCGGGCGAGGTCGACCGGCTGCTCCGCGACCTGCGCACCGTTCCACTCGACGAGCTGCTGGTGCTGCTCGGCCTCGGACAGGACCGGCAGCTCGCGCAGCCGCACCGACGGGTCGTCAGCGACCCCTGCCAGCACCCGTTCGAGGCGATCGGCTAGCAGCCGGACGGCGCCCTCTTCGAAGAGGTCCGTCGCGTACTCGAGGGAGATCCGCAGCCCGGCCGCCTGCCCGGCCGCGTCGCGCCGGTCCTCGAAGTCGATGGAGAGGTTGAACTTCGAGGTCCGCGTCCCGAGACGGAGCAGCTGCGCGCTCAGCCCGGGCAGCTGGAGCGCGTCGCCCGGACTGCCCTCGTGCAGGGCCAGCATCACCTGGAACAACGGGTGGCGGGAGGCCGACCGCTTCGGGTTCAGCGCCTCGACGAGCCGGTCGAAGGGCAGGTCCTGGTGACTGTAGGCGTCGAAGTCGGCCGCCCGCACCCGGGCGAGCAGCTCCGCGAAGGTCGGGTTGCCCGAGGTGTCCGTGCGCAGCACCAGGGTGTTGACGAAGTAACCGACCAGGGCGTCGAGAGCCTCGTCGGCGCGGCCCGCGGTGGGGGTGCCGAAGGGGATGTCGACCCCCGCGCCGCAGCGGGTGAGCAGCGCAGCCACCGCCGCCTGGAGCAGCATGAACAGACTGCAGCCGTGCTGCTGGGCGACACCCAGCAGCCTGCCGTGCAGGGCCGCCTCGACCCGGTGGTCGTAGGTGGCTCCCGGGGCCTCGGCGTTAGCCGGCGCGGCGGCGGCACGCGGCTGGCCGCTGCCCTGGTCCGGCAGCACGAGTTCGTCGGGCAGCCCGGACAGGGTCTGCCGCCAGAACCGCAGCTGCTGGTTGACGAGGCTGTCGGGGTCCTCGTCGTCGCCGAGCAACTCCCGCTGCCAGAGCGTGTAGTCGCTGTACTGCACCGGCAGCGGGGCCCAATCGGGTGCGCGGCCGTCGCGGCGGGCGGTGTAGGCCGTGCTCAGGTCCCGCAGCAGCGGCGTCAGGGACCAGCCGTCACAGACCGCGTGGTGCAGCACCAGGGCCAGCACGTGCTCCTCGCCGGCCACCTGGATCAGCCGGGCCCGCGTCGGCAGGTCGTCGGCCAGGTCGAAGGGCTCGCCGACGATGTCCCGGAGCACCTGTGCGAGCGGCCGCCGGACGGTGTCCAGCCGGACCAGGTCGAAGCCCGTGTCGGCCACCGGGAGGACGCGCTGGTACGGCACGCCCTCGTGCTCGCCGAAGACTGTGCGCAGGCTCTCGTGCTGGGTGAGGACGTCCAGCAGCGCGGCTTCGAGCGCCGGCGCGTCGAGCGGTCCGGTCAGCCGCACCAGCACCGGCACGTTGTAGGTGGAGCTGGGTCCCTCCAGGCGGTTGAGGAACCAGAGCCCCTGTTGGGCGTAGGACAGCGGGAACACGCTCACTCCTTGGAATCCCTGGCCGACGGACAGCACGGGTGGCGGGTCACGAACGGCGCACCAGGCGCGGCCGCGTCACGCTCCCGGCGGCGCCCTGCTCCAGCAGGGCCGCGATGCCGGCCACGGTCGGGGTGTCGAGCACCTGCTTGAGCTCGATCGGCACGCCGGTGACCGAGCGGAGCCGGTTCCACAGCCGCATCATCCGCAGCGAGTGGCCGCCGAGCTCGAAGAAGTCGTCGTCCAGGGAGACCGACGCCACCCCGAGCACCTCGGCGAAGGCCGCGGCCACTGTGGTCTCCAGCTCCGTCCGCGGGGCGCGCTCCCCTGCTGCGGCGGCCGCGGACGGCAGCGCGATCGTGTTCAGTGCGGCCCGGTCGATCTTGTTGTTCTGGGTCCGGGGCATCGCGGGCACCTGCTGGATCACGGAGGGCATCATGTACTCGGGCAGCACCGCGGCGAGCCGCTCGCCGAGGCCGGCCGCGTCGATCCGGGCTTCCGCGGTGACGAAGGCCCGCAGTGCCGGGATGCCGTCGGCCTGCGGATGGAGCACCACCGCCGCCTCCCGGACCCCCGGGAGCAGGCCCAACTGGACCTCGATCTCGCCCAGTTCGATGCGGTAACCGCGGATCTTGACCTGGTTGTCGGCGCGCCCGAGGTAGTCCAGCAGGCCGTCCTCGGTCCAGCGGACGATGTCACCGGTGCGGTAGAGGCGGCCCTCGCCGATCCCGGGCGCCGCCACGAACGCCGCTTGGTTGAGCTCGGGCCGGTTGAGGTAGCCGGAGCTCAGCCCGTCGCCGCCGACGTGGAGTTCGCCGGGGACACCGAGCGGCTGGGGGTGGCCGTCGCGGTCAAGCACCCAGGCCGTGGAGTTGGCGATCGGGCGCCCGATCGGTATCCGGCCCTGGCCGGTCTCGGTGATGCGCTGCGCCACTGAGAACGTGGTGTTCTCCGTCGGACCGTAGGCGTTGCTGAAGGTGCTGCTCGGGCATGCCTCGACGGCCCGCGCGACATGCGCCGGGGACAGCGCCTCGCCGCCCACCAGCACATGGCAGCCGGCCAGCGCCGTCGGGTCCTGGTCGACCAGCTGGTTGAACAGTGCGGCCGTCAGGAACATCAGGTTCGCCCGGTGCTGCTCGATGGCGGCCCGCAGCTCCACTGCGTTGAGCATGGTGGTGGCGGGCACCAGCACGACGGTGCCGCCGTTGAGCAGCGCTCCCCAGAACTCGAAGGTCGTGGCGTCGAAGGCGATGGCGCCGGTCTGCAGGATGCGGGCGTCCGGCGACAGGTCCGCGAAGTCGGTGTTGCACACCAGCCGGACCACGGCGCGCTGGTTGATCACCACGCCCTTGGGGCGGCCGGTGGTCCCCGAGGTGTACATCACGTACGCTTCGGCCTCCGGCCCCGCCGGTGCCGGCAGCGGTCCACCGTCCGCGGGGTTCGCCCGGGACGCGGTGAGGTCGAACACCGGGATGTCGGCGCTGACCCGCGGGTCCTCGGTGACCAGCAGACGGGCGCCGCTGTCGGCGAGCAGGAAGGCCCGGCGCTCGGCCGGCGTGCTGGGATCGATCGGGACGTAGCAGGCGCCCAGCCGCACGATCGCCAGCACCACCGCGAGCAGCCGCGGGGTCTTCTCCAGCAGGAACGCGATGCGGCTGCCCGCGGACACCCCCTGCGCCCGCAGCCAGCGGGCAAGCTCCTCCGCCTGCTGCTGCAACTCCCGGTAGCTGGTGGGCCCGTCCTGGTGACTGATCGCCACGCTGTCCGGCCGGGCCGCCGCCTGTTCGGCGAACAGCTGGTAGACGCCCGAGTCGCGCGGGTAGTCCCGCCGCGTGCAGGTCAGTGCACGCAGCTGCTCGACCTCGGCGTCCGTGGTGACGGAAAGTTGCCCGATAGTCAGTTCCACCTCAGTGCACATCTGATAGAGCAGCCGCTCCAGGTGTCCGAGCATCCGCTGCACGAAGGGGGTGCCGAACCGGTGTTCGTCGGCGTCCGCGTGCAGAACGATGGCACCCTCCTGGGATCGCTCGTGCGAGACGACCAGCTCCGCACCCAGGCCGACTGCGGCCGGCCCGTCGAGCACGCAGACGATCTCGGCCGTGGCGTCCCGCTCCGGCTCGGGGGCGCGCACCGCCCGCAACGCCGCGGCGACGAAGGCGAGATGGTCGGCCAGCCGTAGCGAGGAGGGCATCGAGGCGACCAGATCGCGGGCCGACGCGGTCGGCGACCAGGTCGTCCGCCGGATCCCCAGCGAGAAGGCGGTGCTGTCGGCGTACTTGCGTGCCAGGACGAGCACGGCCGCGCAGATGAGCTCCTCGGCGTGGGCGCCGATGCGGCTCGCCAACTCGGCCGGAAGAATGCGGGTCGACCGCGACTTCCGGCAGGGCGCCGTCGCACAGCATGTTCCGCCGAAGGGGAACCCGGTGGGGGCGTCGGCCTGCCCCGGAAGCTCATTTCCCACGAGCGCTTTCACCTATCTCGATCGGTTTGCACGGGCATTTCCCGTGAGGCAGCAACGGCCGCCGGCACATGTCCTCATGTTCGGCGCGGTGCCGTCGGCAACAAACGCGCAGACCGATGCTAGGCACCGGTCCGGCCGGGCGGGCGGCAGAACCCCGGGCACAATGGCGGTAGTTCGCACTCACTGGTCTGGTGCGCGCTACGGCGGAGCTGGCACTGTATGCCTGGCAGAGTTCCCAACGTTGTCAGGCAAGGCAGGACAGGACAGTGACACAACGGACGGCGCCCGCGCGGCGCACCGAGGCGGGTCCCGCGGACTCGCTGTGGCGGAACAAGAACTTCATGCTGCTGTGGACCGGCCAGGGAATGGGCACCTTGGGCCCTCGGGTCGCCCTGGTCGCCATGCCGCTGTTGGCTCTCGACGTCCTACACGCGTCAACGTTCCAGGTCTCGCTGTTGACTCTGCTCGGCTGGCTGCCGTACCTGCTCTTCTCGCTCCCGGCCGGAGTGGTCGCCGACCGCCTCGACCAGCGCAGGACGATGATCGCGTGCGACCTCGGCCGGATGCTGCTGCTGGTGTCGATCCCGGTGGCGAGCATGACCGGCTGGCTGAGCCTGCCCTACCTCTACCTCGTGGTCGGCGCGACCGGCACCCTGACGGTGCTCTTCACCGTCGCCTACCGAAGCCAGCTGCCCAAGCTGGTCAGCAGCACCCAACTGGTCGACGGCAACGGCAAGCTGGGCATGTCGGACTCACTCGCCGAGATGGGCGGGCCGGCGCTGGCCGGCCTGCTGGTCGGCTGGCTGGGCGCCGCGCGCGGGCTCTTCGCGAACGCCGCCACCTACGGGCTGAGCGCGCTCACCCTCGGGCTGATCAGGGTCCCCGCGGCCGCTGAGCCGGCGGATGCGGCCAAGCGCCCGCCGTTCCGTACCGCGATGGCTGAGGGGCTGGCCTTCGTGCGCCACGAGACGGTCCTGCGACGGATGCTGATCTGCACCAGCGTCTCCAACTTCTTCGTCATGGCCGCCTCCTCGGTCCAGGTCACCTTCATGTCACGGCAGTTGCACGCCTCCTCGACGGCCATCGGCCTGGTCTTCTCGTCCGCCGCGATCGGCGGCCTGCTCGCCGGCGCGTTCGCCAGCCGGCTCTCGAACGCGGTCGGCTCGGCGCGGATCGTCTGGCTGTCCATGCTGGTCCCCGGGCCGCTCTACCTGCTGATGCCGGCCGCCCGCCCGGGCTGGGGACTGGCCATGTTCGCCGTCGGCCTGGCGGCCCTGTCGGCGAACTCGACGCTGTTCAACAGCGCCTCGCTCTCCTACCGCCAGCGGGTCTGCCCGCCCGACCTGCTGAGCCGGGTGAGCTCGGTGTATTTGTGGATCTGCTACGGGGTGGTGCCGCTGGGCTCGCTCTTCGGCGGGTCGCTCGGTGCCACCGCCGGCCTTCGCACCACCATGTGGGTCTGCACCTTCGGCATGTGGAGCGCGGCGCTCTTCGTCGTGTTCTCGCCGCTGCGCACCATGCGTGACATTCCCGGAATCCCGACCAAGGTCGAGGGGCATTGATGAGTACGGAAGAAATACTCGTGGAAAAGACCGCGGGCACCCTGCTGGCCATATTCAGGGAGAGCCTGGCGGCGTCAGAGGTCACGCTCGACAGCAAGTTCTATGCCATGGGCGGCGATTCACTTCTCGCAGTGCGCGTCGTGAACGAGGCACGGGCCAACGGCATCAACCTCTCGCTGCGCGACCTGCTGGTCCACCAGACGGTCCGCGCACTGCTGCAGAACGCCGCCGGCCTCCAGCCGGGTGAGGCCCCGGACACCACGGCAGCCGCCCCCGCCGCCGGGGTGCCCGCGGCGGGCGGTCCCTTCTCGCTGCTCACCGACGAGGACCGCGAACGCCTGCCGGACAGCCTCCAGGACGCGCTGCCCGCGTCCGCGCTGCAGACCGGGATGCTGTACCTGTGCGAGACCAGCCAGGACCCTCACCTGTACCACAGCGTCGAGGGCTGGAAGGTGTGCGCCCCGTTCGACGAGGACCGGTTCCGGGCAGCTGTGCAGGGCCTGACCCGCCGGCATCCCGCGCTGCGGACCTCGTTCGACTTCGGCGACCTGTCCGTACCGGCCCAACTGGTGTGGCAGCAGGTCGAGCCCGAGCTGCGGGTCGAGCACGCCGAGTCCGCGGACCAGGCACTGCTGCAGGTCGACGACTGGCGCTCGTTGCGGAGCGCCGCACCGCTGGACTGGCGTACCGCGCCGCTGGTCCGGTTCCTGGTCGTCACGCTGCCCGACTCGTTCCATGTGGCGCTCTCCGCTCACCACGCGGTGCTGGACGGCTGGAGCTTCAGCCGGCTCGCGGTCGAACTCGTGCACCTCTACGAGGCGGGCGTCGACCCGGCGGCTGCCGAACGGGTGGCCGCGGTCAACGCCCGGGTCCAGCACGACTTCATCGCCGCGGAACTGGCCGCCGCCGCGTCTGCGGAGGCGGCGGAGCACTGGCTCGCCCAGGCGGGCGACGCGGCCGGGCTCGTCCGGCCCGTCGCCCCCGCGCACGTGGTGGACGCGGCGGAGCGGTACGAGCTGGACCTGGCGGCGGACCTGGTCGGCTCGCTGTCGGACGCGGCGCGCGTGCTGGGCACCTCGCTCAAGTCGGTGCTGCTGGCCGCGCACGCCTCGGCGCTGGGCGCCTGGTCCGGCCGCGAGCAGGACCTCGTGACCGGACTGGTGTTCAACACCCGCCCGGAGAGCGAGGGTTCGGACCGCGCGAGCGGGCTCTTCCTCAACACCCTGCCGGTCCGTTTCGCCACCGTCGCCGGCAGCTGGGCGGACCTGGTCCGGTCCGCCGACCAGCTGGAGCGCACGGGCTACGCCCATCGGCACTTCCCGCAGGCACTGCTGACCGAGCGCCTGGGCCGGCCCGCGTTCCAGGTGGTCTTCAACTACATGCACTTCCATGCCCACCGGGACCTCGACGAGGCGTCGGCCACGCCCATTCGCGGCCGGTGGCGGCGCGGCAAGCCCAGCTTCGCCTTCCACGTCAACGTGGAGATCACGGGCGAGAGCGGGCAGCTGCGCATCGGTTTCGACCCGGGCTTCATCGCCCGGCCCTCGGTCGAGGCGTACGCCCGCACCCTGCACGAGAGCCTCGTCCGCCTCGCCGCCGATCCGGCCGGGAGCACCCCGGCCGCCGCACTGACCGCGGCCACCTCAGCGGCCGGGGAACGCTCGGAGCTCACCGCAGACCCCGACCCGACACAGGAAAGTGACCAGTGATCATGGCAACCCGCTCCAGGCCGCGCTTCGCCGTCCTCTACGACCTCGGCGCCGTGCCCGCCGGCGAGATCGGCGCGGGCCTGGCCGATCTGGGCGACGTGGCCTTCCTGGTACCGGCCCACTCCGACCACGTCGAGCAGCTGCGGCCGGTGATGGAGATGCTCGGCGAGGTCCACACCCTGTCCGGGGTACCGGCCGCGGACGCCGACCTGATCCGGACGATCGCTCCCGACGCGGTGCTCACCTTCTGCGACGAGCTGATCCGGCCCGCGGCGGCGCTCGCCGCCGCGGCGGGCGTCCCCGGGCCGTCCGAACGGACCGCCCGCCTCTTCACCGACAAGAGACTTCAGCGCCGGGCCCTGGCCGAATCGGGCGTGGACCGGACCCGTACCGCGCTGATCAACTCGATCACCGGCTGGGACCGTGCCCTGGACGCCGTCGGATTGCCCGCGATCGTGAAACCCGTCGAGGGGACCCTCAGCCGGCACACCTTCGCCATACGCTCGCCGGCCGACCGCGCCGAGGTGCGCGAGTATCTGGGCCGGCTGGTCGCCGCGGGGCAGTGGGGGCCGTTCATCGTCGAGGAGTTCCTGCGGGGCCGGCCGAGCGAGCCCTTCGGCGACTACGTCTCGGTGGAGAGCGTCTGCACCCCGGAGGGCATCACCCACCTGGTGCTCACCGACAAGACCCCGGTCATGCCGCCGTTCCGGGGTACCGGCCGAATCTGGCCGAGCCACCTGCCCGAGGCGGAGCAGCGTGAGGTACTCGACCTGGTCGGCGCCGCGCTCCGGGCGGTCGGGGCCAACTGCGGCTTCACCCACACGGAGGTCAAGCTCACCGCCGATGGACCGCGCATCATCGAGATCAACGGCCGCATCTCCGGCTACGTCAACATGATGGCCAGGGAGACCTGCGACGTGGACCTGGTGGAGCTCGGCGCCCGCGTCGCGCTGGGCGAGTCCCGGCTGCCGGCGCCGTTCGACCTCGGCGGCAAGGTGTACTTCCAGTACAACAACCTGGCACCGCAGCGCCCGTGCCGGCTGGAAGGCGTCGAAGGTGCCGAGGAGGTGCGGAGCCTGCCTGGTGTCACGGCCTACCGGAGTTTCGTCCGCCCCGGCACGGACCTGTCGGGCGGCACCGCCACGCGCACGCTGGACACCGTCTCCGGCGTGGGCGAGGACCACGACGCGGTGCTCGCCTGCATCGAGGCCGCCCGGGCCGCCCTCACCTTCGAGCTGTGCTTCGAGGACGGCCCCCGCCGCCTGACCGGGTTGGAGCTGCCGCAGTACTGAGCGGCTTCGCAACGCACCCGGGTACTGCCGGCCGGCAGTACCCCGGCAGCAGATCGTCCGTTCCCCGGTCAGTATCCCGCCGCGACCGCGCCCCCGAGCAGCACCAGCACTAGCCCGGTCACCAGGCGCAGGGCCCGCTGTACGGCCGGCCGGGTCACCAGTGACCGGCCACGGCTGACGCCCCAGGTGAACAGCAGGTACCAGCAGGCGTTCACACCCGCCCAGACCACGCCCAGCAACGCGCTCGACGCGAAGACCGGGCCGTGTGTGGTGACGAACTGCGGCATTACCGAGACCGCGAAGACACCGGCCTTCGGATTGCCCAGGTTCGTCGCGAGCCCGGCTCCGAAGGCGCCCCACCGCCGGCCGGGTGCGGCGGCCGCTCCGGGTGGCTGCGGACGGCCGCGGCGCGCCCGGAACGTGTTGATCCCGAGCACGCACAGCACGACGCCGCCGGCGATCCGGACCACGACGTACACACCCGGCCTGGCCGACAGCAGCGCGGACAGGCCAGCCGCTGCGGACAGGGACCACAGCAGCAGGCCCGTCGCGTTGCCGACAATGGTGACCCTGGCGATGTGCAGCCCACCCTCCAGGGTCTGGCGCATCATCAGGGCGTGTCCGGCGCCCGGCAACATCGCCAGCAGCCAGGTGGTGAGCACGAAGAGCGGCAGGTGCGCAGGCACTACGGCAGCCGTTCGTGGACGGCCGCCAGGAACACGTCGTTCTCCGCCTGCGTCCCCACCGAGACCCGCAACCAGGAGGGGACTTCACTGTCGCGGACGAGCGCACCGCGGGCCGCGATCTCCCGCCAGGCCCGGCGGTTGTCCCGGAACCGGCCGAACTGCACGAAGTTCGCCTCGGAGGCGGCCACCTCGTAGCCGGCCGCGCGTAGTTCCCGCACCAGCCGGTCCCGCTCCGCGGTGATCCTCTCGATGTTGGCCAGCAGGGCTGGGGCGTGCTCCAGCACCGTCAGCGCGACGGCCTGCGTGGGGGCGGACAAGTGATAGGGCAGACGCACGAGTTGCAGGGCCTCGACGACTGCGGCGCAGCCGGCCAGGTAGCCGAGGCGCAGCCCGGCCAAGCCGAGCCCCTTCGACAGGGTGCGCACCACGACCAGCAGCGGCCGGCCGGCGATCAGCGGCAGCAGAGACGGGGTGCGCTGGAACTCGACGTACGCCTCGTCCAAAACCACCAGCGAGGGACCCGCTTCCTGGGCCGCGTCGTAGAGCGCGGCCACGGTGTCGGCGCTAACCCCGGTGCCGGTCGGGTTGTTCGGCGCGGTGATGAAGACGACCTGCGGCCGGTGCTCGGCGATCGCCGCGCACGACGCGGCCGGCGCGATCGTGAAGTCCGCGGCCCGGGGCGCCGAGACCCAGCGGGTGCCCGTACTGCGGGCGATCTCGCGGTGCACCGCGTAGGACGGCTCGAAGCCGAGGGCGACTCGCCCGGGCCCGCCGAACGCCTGCAGCAGCTGCTGGATGACCTCGTTCGATCCGTTGGCCGCCCAGACCTGCCGCTCGCTCAGCGCGACCCCGGTGCTGCCCTCCAGGTGCTTGGCGAGCGCGATGCGCAGGGCCACCGCGTCCCGGTCCGGATAGCGGTTCAGTTCGCGCAGCACCGGCACCAGCCGGGCCGCGATCTCCGCCACCAGCCCGTCGGGCAGCGGATACGGGTTCTCGTTCGTGTTGAGCCGCACGGGAACATCGAGCTGCGGGGCGCCGTAGGCGGTCAGCCCCTTCAGTTCGGGGCGGATGGGCAGGTCCGCGATGCTGACCATGAACGGGTCCTTCAGTCGATGAAGTCCAGGAAGTCCGACACAAGGGGTCCGGCGATCGCCCGGAACTCCTCGAAGTACGCGTGCCGCGCCCCCGCCAGCAGCTCGAGCCGGGCGTCGGGGATGCGCTGCACCAGCAGACGCGAGTTGACCGTCGGGTTGAGCAGGTCGTCGGTGCCGTGCACGACCAGGGTGGGGCAGGTGATCCGCGGCAGGACGTCCCAGGCGTCGTGCCGGTTGCTGGCCACCAGGTGCCGGGTCCGGGCGAAGGCCGGCATCGCGGGATCGCCGACGGTGTTGTGCGGGCCTGGGTGTGAGGCCAGCCAGGCCGGGGTGTACATCAGGTCGAGCAGCGCGGCGCGGGCCGCGACGGGGTCGCGGTCCGCGAGCGCCCTGCGGACGGCCGCGTCGCGCTCGACCGCGTGCGGCCCACCGGGCGAGGTGCAGCCCAGGACGAGGGAGCGGACGCGGTGCGGTTGGTCGACCGCCAGCCACTGCGCCACCCGGCCCCCCATCGAGGTGCCGTACACGTCCGCCCGATCGATCCCGAGCTCGTCCAGCACCGCACGCACGTCGTCGGCCAGCAGCCTGGTGCTGTACGGCACATCCGGCTTGTCGCTGTCCCCAGTCCCGCGGTAGTCGATCGTGATCGTGCTGCGGGCACTGTGGAAGTCCTCGCGCACACCGTCCCACCAGTGGTGGTCGTTCGCCTGACCCGCGAGCAGGACCAGTGGGGAACCCGTCCCCCGAAGCTGGCAGGCGATGCGCGTTCCGTCCGCGGCCCAGGCGTACGACATGCCGAGTCCCTCCCGATCAGGCGTTTCCTGCGGAGGCTACATGGTGGCGCCCGCGGCGGCGGAGTCCACCTCGTGCGAGAAGTAGCCGGTGGCCACCTTGCGGTCGGCCCGCAGGTGGGCGCCCTCCTGGATCTCGAAGAGCGAGTTGAACTCGGCCGCAGCGATCGGCAGCCGCCAGGTGCCGCCCTCGCTGCGGGCGGTCTTGGAGAGCTTGCCGCGGACCAGCTTGGCGGTCGGCTCGTTGTGCGCGGCATGCGGCCCGTAGTACAGCGGGAAGGCGTCGGTGGCGCGGTAGGCGGGGATGAACGCGCGGCGGTAGCGGTCGGAGCGGTTCTGCTCGGACGCGTGGACGACCAGCGGGTGCAGGAAGACCACGCTGCCAGCGGTCCCCGGACAGTCCACGACGGTGGACGCGTCGACACCGACACCGTCGAGGCTCACGATCTTCCCACCGAAGAATCCGTCCACCTCGTGGCTGAGCAGGCCCTTCTTGTGCGAGCCGGCGGCCACCCGCAGGCAGGCGTTCTCCCGGGTCGCGTCGTCGAGGTAGATGAGCGCGGCCACCAGGTCCGTGTTGGAGTGCGGGTAGTAGGCGAAGTCCTGGTGCCACTCCACGACGCTGCCGACGTGGGGCGCCTTCACGTTGAGCTTCGAGTACTGCAGGATCAGGTCCTCGCCGATCAGGTCCGCGACGGCGTCCAGCAGGCGCGCGTCCACCGCGAGGTCGGCGAACACCTGATCGCGGCTGGTCGGGGCCCAGATCCGGCGGGCCTTGGAGGCGTCACCGGGCTCCTTCTCGGCGACCGAGTCCAGTTCCGGAGCGGAGAGTAGGTCGTCGACAACCTGGCGGGCCCGAGCCACCAGGTCGCCGTCGAGGAGTCCCTCGACGACCAGGAACCCGTTGTCCCGATAGTTTTCGAGCTGGCTCTCGGAGAGGACGTGTCCCATGAATTGACTCTCTTTCCGGCAATCGCCGCGTGATGACCGTCGGTGCGCGGTCCGTCGGCACAAGCATGTGAACGATCTATGCCAGGAGTCTCGCACCGCTCGCGGGGACCCACAAGCATCAACAGCGCTCCCAGGGAGGCATCTTGAGTGCTCGACAGCGCATCCAAGGTGCCTCTGCTACTGCCGCTCAAGCCGGCTTCCGCTGGGTACCGTGACGTTCCCTGTGCGATTTTTCCGACGGCTAGGGAGTGCTATGACCGGCGTCTCGCGGGAGCCCGCTGTCCGTACGACTGCAACGGCGGTCGAGATTCTCGACTGCACGCTCCGGGATGGAAGCTATTCCGTGGACTTCAAATTCACGGAGGAAACCATTCGAGCGGTCCTGGCCGGCTTGGAGAAGTCGGGGATCGGCCTCGTCGAGCTCGGCCACGGCCTGGGCCTCGGCGCGGGTGAGGCGCTGTCGCAGCCCAGCCTGATCGCCGACGACCGGTGCTTCACGGTCGCGGCCGAGACGCTGCGCCGGGCCGCCTGGGGCATGTTCTGCATCCCCGGACTCGCCGATCCGGGCCAGCTGCGGAGCGCCGCCGAGGCCGGCATGGGCTTCGTCCGCATCGGCGTCGACATCACCGATGTCTCCCCAGCCGAGCACTTCGTCGGACTGGCGAAGGAGCTGGGCCTACGGACCTTCGTGAACCTGATGAAGACCAACGTCCTGGACACGGACGGCGTGGTGGCCGCGGTCCGGCGGTGCGCCGGCTTCGGGGCCGACAGCGTCTACCTGGTCGACTCCGTCGGCGGCTACCTGCCGTACGAGGTCGCGGCGCTGTTCCGGCGGGTCGGCGCGGAGGTGCCGGTACCGCTCGGCTTCCACGGCCACGACAACCTCGGCCTCGCCAACGCCAACGCCCTAGCCGCCGCGACCGCGGGGGCACGGTACGTGGACACCACCCTCGACGGCATCGGACGCGGTGCGGGGAACACCGTGACCGAAGCCTTCGCGGCGATCCTGACGCACCACCGGAACCCCGCCGAGTACGACTATCGCGCGCTCGCCGAGCTCAGTGAGGCCATCGTGCGCCCGCTCCCCCGGCTGCACGACGACCGGACCCTGCAGGTGCTCGGCGGCCTGACGCAGACGCACTCCAGCTTCTTCCCACTGATCACGCGCTGCGCCGAGGCAGCCAGGGTCGACGTCTTCGACCTGATGGCCGCCGTGGCCAAGGTCGAGCGAGTCCGCCCGACGGAGGTACTGGTCAAGGAGATCGCCGCCGGGCTGCGGTCCTGAGCCCCCGACAGCGAACGGCACGCGGCCAGCTCCCGCGGGATGCAACCCCGGGCAGCCGGCCTTCGCACATCCCCGCACCGCCGCACCCCGCACCCCGCACCCCGCACCCGCACCCGCACCCGCACCCCGCACCCCGCACCCCGCACCGCAGGGCCCGCGCCGCGGGCGGGCATGCATGACGTGACATGCCTCACGCAAGGGCCCTCAGTGCGCCGCTCCCGAAAGCACCGGCTCCATACCGGGGATCCCCGTTGACCGGGGCTGGACAAGGTGCCGGGCGGCCGAACGGCACCGCCGTCGCATCCCCCGCCGTCACCCCGAGGCAGTCGGCGGCAGCCTCAACTGCCCAAATGCCTCCTGTTCGACGCGCGGCACTTAATCACTGGGGGTTCCCTGGCAGAGCCACTACGGTTAAGGTCGAGTCTTGTCGGTACACCGACCGGAGTTCGTGGCGGCGCAGTTCCTGCGCTCAAGGAGTATTAGTGGCGAACCTTTTCGACAATCCCAACGTGGAATTTGTGGTGCTCGTGAACGGGGACGGGCAGCACAGCCTCTGGCCCGACACCATCGGCCTTCCGCCAGGCTGGGACGCGGTCTTCGGCCCAGGAAGACACGGGGATTGCCTCGACTAAATCGAGGCGAACTGGCCGGATCCGCGTCCGGCGAGGCTCTCCGGAGTGCTCCTCGGCTGATCCGCCGAATTACCCTTCATCCGACTTACGGGGGCCAGGAGAATTTCCCACGAGGGAATGGCTGTCGGCTGCGCTGACATCGCCGCCCCACCCAGGCGGCGGCACGCGCAGGTATCCAATTCTGGAGCATGTGACGATGATTAACTGGGCTAATGTCGAGGACTTCGGGATCCAACTTCAGCGCTATCGCAGGAGGTCCCAGCTCAGTCAGAAGACCCTGGCCGGCCTCTCCACGGTGAGCGTTCGGGCCGTCCGCAACCTGGAGCTTGGACAGGTCGCCGCACCACGCCGGGAGACCGTGCGACTGCTCGCGGACGCCCTCCAGTTGACCCCGCACGAGCGACTCTCGTTCGAGCTCGCAGCCGGGGGCGAGGTCGACGAGGCGCTCTTCGGCACCCTCAGCCTGCCCACCAATGTGCTGGCCCGCCCCTTGGTCGGCCGCACTCGCGAGCTTGACGTGCTCATGAGGCAATTGTTGAACGATCAGCAGCGAATCACGGTCATGTCCGGATTCGCCGGCGTCGGCAAGACCCACCTGGCGGTCGCCGTGGCCCGATCGATCCAGGCGCTGACGGCCACCCCGATCCTCTGGGTTCAACTGCAGAAAAAGGTCGACCGCGGCCCACTCCAGGCGGCGATCGCCGAACTGCTGGTCGGTGAGGGTGCCGGGGTCTACCGGCTGGCCAGGCAGATCGGCGAGCGCGCCACGCTGCTCGTCCTCGACGGCAACGACAGCGGCCAGGTCCGCCGCGAGACCGTGTGGACCCTCATCCGCGAGTGCCCCAACCTGAGCGTCCTGGAGACCAGCCGCGTCCCGCACGACGTCTCGGATCACCATCGCTTCCCGGTGGCCCCGCTCGCCAGCTGGCGGGCCGGCACGGAGCATGCCGAAAGCACGACCGCGCCCGCACTGGAGTTCCTGCTTCGGCGCCTCGCTGACCTGCGGCCCAACTTCCAGGTCGACGAAAGCGATCTGACCAAGCTCGCCGAGGTCTGCCGCCGACTGGACGGCCTGCCGGGCGCTCTCGAATCCGCCGCCTCCTGGGCCACGGTGATCTCCATCGACGAACTGCTCACCATGGCGCGGGAGGAGCCGGAAGCACTCGCCAGCCACCCGGCAACGCGCATCGACCCGGTGGCCGCCGCTCAGGCCGTGCTGGGCCGGCAGACCCCGGTCGCCCAGGACCTGGCGCTCCAACTCGCTGACCGGCCCAACGGCTGGACCATCGAGGAGGTGGTCCGCTTGTCAGGGCTCCCCCGGGTGCAGGCCGCCCTCGCCATCCAGTCCCTGCTGCACGCTGGCCTGATCGTCGAGCTTCCGTCACGCACGGGCGGTCCGGTCCGCTTCACCCTGCTCAACCTCGTCCGCGTCGCCCTGCGCGATCGCACCCCGCTGGTCCCCCGCCTCGCACTTGCCGCGAGCTGACTCTCATTCATCTTCCTTCACAGCAAAGCCTTCTGCCACAGGAACCGGAGTACTCACATGCGCTTTTGCACCATGACCGTGGACGGCCAGGAGGATGTCGGAATCGCGGTCGACGGTGGAATCGCCCGGCTCAGCATCCTCGCCGAGCTGACCGAAACGAAGCTCGGGCCGACGCTGCTCGACGTGGTCGTCGACGGCCAGGCCGAGCAGATCCGGCTGGCGTTGGCCGATCCGGAGATCCAGGCCAAGGCCGTTTGGTCCGCGGAGGTGGCCTTCGGGCCGATCTATCGCCACCCGCCCAAGCTCTGGGGGGTCGGGTTGAACTACCGTCGGCACGCCGACGACCTCGAAGTCGAGCAGCCTAGCGGCACCCCGGGCTCTTACCTGCGTCCGAGCAACTGCGTTATAGGCTACGGGGACGAGATCGTGCTGCCGACCCAGTCGGACCGGGTCACCGCGGAGGCCGAGCTCGGAGTGGTGATAGGCCGCACCTGCCGGGACGTCGCGGCCGAGGACGCCGAGTCCGTCATCTTCGGCTACACGACCATCCTGGACATGACTGCGGAGGACGCGATCCGGATCAACCCCCGCTACATCCCCTGGTCCAAGGCGTTCGACACCTTCTGCAGCCTCGGCCCGTGGGTCGTGACGCCGGATGAGGTCGGCGAGCTCGCCTCGATCCGCATCTCGACCGTCGTGAACGGCGAGACCATCGCCACCAATCAGGTCGCCGCCATGATGCGCGACCCGCACTGGCAGGTCGCCTACTTCTCCGGCGGCATGATGCTCGACGCGGGGTCCGTCATCGCGACCGGCACGCCCGGGGCCTGTGTCATCCGCGACGGCGACGTCGTCGAGGCGGTCGTCGAGCGGGTCGGCACCCTTCAGAACACCGTGCGCCGGGCCGCCCGGTAGCCGTCGCCGGCAGCACCGGGTCGGCCAGCCCCCGCCGGTCGGCCCCCAACTCGCGAGCAACACACATCGGGAGTCAGCAATGGAACTGGGGATCTCCGGGCGGACCGCCCTGGTGTGCGCCTCGACGTCCGGTCTCGGCCGCGCGGTCGCCGAGTTGCTCGCGCACGAAGGCGCCAACGTGGTGGTCTGCGGCCGCCGCGCGGAGCTTGCCCGCGACATCGCGGCACAGCTTCCGGTCGCCACCGGCATCGGCGCCGACCTGCTCGCGCCCGGCGGCCCCACTGAGCTCGTGCGGCAGGCCACCGCGGCGTTCGGACCGATCGACATCCTGGTGCTGAACGGCCCGGGGCCACGCCCCGCACCGGTCACGGACATCGAAGCCCACGAGCTAGGCGAAGCCGTCGACTCACTCCTGACGGCACACCATCGTCTCCTATCGCTCACCCTGCCGCACATGCGGCGGCAACGGTGGGGGCGGGTACTCGCCATCGGATCCAGCGCGGTGGTGTCCCCCATCGGTGACCTGGCCCTCTCCGGCATCGGCCGCACCGCGCTCGCTGCCTACCTAAAGATGCTGGCCACCGACGTGGCCGAGAACGGCGTCACTGTGAACATGCTGCTTCCAGGACGCATCGCCACCCACCGAGTGGAGCAACTCGACGCCGCCCGGGCCGCCCGGTCGGGCCGCGACATCGAAACCGAGCGTGCCAAGTCCGCCGGCCGGATACCGATGAAGCGCTACGGATCCCCTGAGGAGTTCGCCCGTTGCGCCGCCTTCCTCTGCAGCGACGCCGCCGCGTATGTGACCGGCACGGCGCTGCGCTGCGACGGCGGGCAGTCCCCGATCCTGTAGATCAGAAGCGATCCGCAAACCCAACACCGTTGCGTTTGGCCAGTCGACGGTTGGTCAAGTCCGTGATGACGAGGAACGGGACCTCTGGTAGATCACTTGTGTCGAGCAAGATGATCTAGAACCAGGGGTCCTGTTACAGGAGAAGTCTGTCATCACCCGGACGATCACGACAGCCCCGGGTGTGTCCGCGCCGGGGCACCTTGGCGAGTTGAAGTATCCCCAAGGCCGGGTAGTTAGCGTTTCGTTGGAGGACGCAAGCGGAACGGCGTGGCCGGTGGGGCCGCTGTGTAGCGGCCGGTCCTGACTCTTGTGATCAGTCCTCTCTCGGCCCAGCGGGCGAGTTGCCGATATGTGGCGACGAGGGTGACGTCGCCGAGGAGTTCGGCGATCTCCCGTGCCCGCCACTGCCGTTGGGGTTCTGTCTGCAGGAGGGCCAGGACACGTGTCATGCGGTTGCTGGTTCTGCCGGGCCCGGCGTACTGCGGGATGGTCGTCGCAGGCAATGGCGGCTCGGGCGATGGGGGCGGAAGGGCCGTGATGGTCATCGAGGTCACGGCCTGGCTGTCATCGGGGCGGCCGTCCAGCTTCCTTTCCGCGTAACGCGAGATGGGGGACTTCACCTTACGGGTGCCGATGCGGAAGCGGCGCGCAGGCAGAAGGGCCGACAGGAGCCGGCGGCCGATCTCCCCGATGCCCTGCTCGATGATTCCTTCCGCACGGGTCAGCAGGTCCCGGGCGGCCTGGAATGCGATGGTGAAACCGCGGCGATCGGGATCGGTGCCCGGCCGGGATTCCGCAGCCTCGACCATCGCTCGGCGCAGGGGGTCTGTACGGTCTTCGGCTCTGTCCCGTAATCGGTGGTAACGAAGGGTGACGGGCGTCGTCGGCATGGTGTGCGAGATGTCAACGAGCTTGTGAGCGTGGTGTTTTCGGGGTTGTCGGCGCTGGTCATCGAGGATGTGGCGGACGAGGGCGATCTGATCCGGGTGACGGCGCGGACCCGGGATGATCCGGTGCCGTGCCCCGTGTGCGGGACGCCGACAGCGCGGGTGCACGGTTTCCACGGGCGGAGGGTCGCGGACGTGCCGGTGGACGGACGGCGGGTCGTCGTCTCGGTGAGGCTGCGGCGCCTGGCGTGCCCGGTGCTCGGCTGCCGGCGGCAGACGTTCCGCGAGCAGGTTCCCGGCGTCGTGGAGCGCTACCAGCGCCGCACCAGCCGCCTGGCCGACCAACTCGGCT
>NZ_JBHVFE010000145.1:0-18790 GCF_042801945.1 Kitasatospora sp. NPDC057542 | reverse complement strand
GGCCCCCGCCATGGCCGTCGCGCCACGAGGGGAGACCACCGTGACACCGCCGGCCGCAGCCAGCGCCGCCGCCATCCGTACCGACGACCCGACCGCCGACCCCGCCGCGGCCAGTGCCGCAGCCGCCGACGCCCAGGCCCCCGCTCCCACGGGACTGCCCGGCAACGGCGACGACGACCCCGACGAACGCACCGCGGCGGACTCCGCCGCTCAGGGCCGAACCCACTCGGCCTCATCTCCCACAGGTGCCGATTTCACCCGACCCGGGGGGATGTTCTCCTCGCTGCGCGTTCGCAACTACCGCTACTACTTCGCCGGCCAGGTGGTGTCCAACACCGGAACCTGGATGCAGCGGATCGCCCAGGACTGGCTGGTGCTGAGCCTCACCGGCAGCCCGCTCGCGGTCGGCATCACCACCGCCATGCAGTTCCTGCCGATGCTGCTGCTCGGCCTGTTCGGCGGCGTGCTCGCGGACCGGATGCCCAAGCGCCGGCTGCTGGTGTTCACCCAGGGCGCGATGGGCCTGCTGGCCGCCGGCCTCGCGGCGCTGACCATCGGCGGCGTGGTGACGCCGTACTACGTGTACGCCTTCGCGCTGCTGCTCGGCCTGGTCACTGTGGTGGACAACCCGACCCGGCAGGCCTTCGTCTCCGAGATGGTCGGTCCCAAGGACCTCGCCAACGCCGTCAGCCTGAACGCCGCCAACTTCCAGACCGCCCGGCTGGTCGGCCCCGCCGTCGCGGGCCTGCTGATCGCCGCGGTCGGCAGCGGCTGGGCGTTCGCCGTCAACGCACTGTCCTTCGCCGCCGTGATCGGCGGGCTGCTCGCGATGCGGGAGGCCGAACTGCGCCCGACCGAGCCGATCGCCCGCGAGAAGGGGCAGCTGCGCGAGGGCCTGCGGTACGTCAGGGAGCGGCCCGAGCTGCTCTGGCCGATGGTGCTGGCCGGGTTCATCGGCACCTTCGGCTTCAACTTCCCGACGCTGCTCTCCGGCTTCGCGTACGACACCTTCAAGGTGGGCGCGGGCCAGTACGGCCTGCTGAACACCGCGATGGCGATCGGCTCGCTGACGGGCGCGCTGCTCGCGGCCCGCCGGGGCGCGCCGCGGCTTCGCCGGCTGGTCGGCGCGGCGCTGGCCTTCGGCACGCTGGAGGTGGTCGCCGCGTTCGCGCCGGACTACTGGACCTTCGCGCTGCTGCTGATGCTGGTCGGGGTCTTCGGGCTGAGCTTCAACACCTCGGTCAACTCCTCGCTCCAGCTGGCCACCGACCCGGAGATGCGCGGCCGGGTGATGGGCCTGCTGGTGCTGGTCTTCACCGGCGGCACGCCGGTCGGCGCCCCGATCGTCGGCTGGGTGACCGCCTCGTACGGGCCCCGGCTCGGCCTGCTGGCCTGTGGGCTGGTGTCCGCGGCTGCGGCCGGCGTGGTCGGCCTGGTGCTGGCCCGCAGCGCGGACCTGCGGGTGCGGTTCGACCTGCACCCGGGCCGCGGCGGCCGGGTGGTGGCCTTCGTGCCGCGGACCGGTCCGGCGCGCAAGACCGAGCTGGCCACTGCCTGCTGATCGATCACCAGGAACCCCCGGAGTCCCGACTCCGGGGGTTTCCGGCGTTGCGTCAGAGGCGGATGGCCAGCACCTGGCCCGGCCAGACGCCGGCCGGCTGCTCGACCTCGAAGCTCTCGGTCTCGGTGAAGCCGAGCGCCCGGTACCGGGCGACCAGCTTGCGGTCCGCGCCGCCGTAGCAGTCCACCCGCAGCAGGCCGATGCCTCGCCGACGGGTCTCCTCGATCGCGTCGGCGATCAGCGCCGCGCCGATGCCCGAGCCCTTGCGGCTGCGGTCGGTGACCAGGTTGCGGACGTACAGCTCGCGCTCGTCCACGGCGGGGATCCACCGGCCTCGGTCCTCGGAGAGCACGCAGCAGCCGACCGTGCGGCCGTCGTCGTCCACGGCGAGGCGGATCAGGAAGGGTTCGGCGGCGTACGAGGAGACCTGGTCGACCCGGGCCGGGATGGTGCTGAACGGCTGGTCGCCCCACTGGCCGGTGCGGTCCTGGCCGGCCAGCCAGGCCACGGCGTCGTCGAGCAGGGCGAGGATGTCGGGGACGTCCGCGGGACCCCCGTTGCGGATCTTCATGGATAGACGTTCTACTCCAAGCGGCCGGCGGAGGGAAGATGGGCTCATGAGGCTGTTCGTGGCGGTCGTCCCGCCGGTCGCGGCGCTGCAGGGGCTCGCCGACGCGGTCGCGCCGGTGCGCGGGCTGCCCGGGGCGGACCGGCTGCGCTGGACCACCGTCGAGGGCTGGCACCTCACCCTGGCGTTCCTCGGCCAGGTGCCGGCCGAGCGGCTGCCGGAGCTGGAGACGGGCCTGGCCGCCGTCGCCGAGGTGCACCCGGTGCACCGGCTGCGGATCGCGGGCTCCGGCCGGTTCGGCGACCGGGTGCTCTGGGCCGGGGTGGAGGGGCAGACCTGGGCGCTGCGCCGGCTTGCGGAGGCGGTCGCCGAGGCCACCGTCGAGGTCACCGGGGACACCGACGACTTCGCCTTCCACCCGCACGTCACCCTGGCCCGGGCCGGCTCCCACCGCGGCCACCGGCGGGCCGTCCTGCGGGTCGCCGCGGCCGAGCTGGACGCGCTGGCGGCGGCACTGGCGGAGTACCGGGGGCCGGAGTGGGAGGCCGCCGAGCTGCACCTGATGAAGAGCGACCCGGACGGCGGCTCCGCCCAGTACGAGTCGCTGCGCTCCTGGGAGCTGGCGGACTGGGGCTGAGGTCCCCGGGAGGCCCGGGGCAGGGCCCGGGAGCAGTCCTGCGTGAGCCGGAGGTACGCTCGTTGACCGTGGATCCCAAGACTCGTATGCGCATCGTCTCCGGCACCCTGGTGCTGATGCTGGTCGTCGTGCTGATCAGCTCGCTGGTCGGCCGCTAGCCGGTCGGGCCCCGGCCCCGGAACGGCGAGAGGGCCACCGCCTGTCGGCGGTGGCCCTCGGCCGTGTCGTCGGGGGGCCGGGTCAGAGCTGCTCGACCACGTAGTCGATGCAGCGGGTGAGCGCCTCGACGTCCGCCGGGTCGATCGCCGGGAACATCGCGATGCGCAGCTGGTTGCGGCCCAGCTTGCGGTACGGCTCGGTGTCCACGATGCCGTTGGCACGCAGTGCCTTGGCGACCGCGGCGGCGTCCACCGACTCGTCGAAGTCGATGGTGCCGACCACCTGGGAGCGCTCCTCCGGGTTCGCCACGAAGGGGGTGGCGAAGGAGGACTTCTCGGCCCAGGAGTACAGCCGGGACGAGGAGTCGGCGGTGCGGGCGACCGCCCAGTCCAGCCCGCCGTTGCCGTTCAGCCACTCCAGCTGGTCGGCCAGCAGGAAGAGGGTGGAGAGCGACGGGGTGTTGTACGTCTGGTCCTTCGACGAGTTGTCGATGGCCGTCGGCAGCGAGAAGAACGGCGGGATGTAGCGGCCGGAGCCGGCGATCTCGGCGGCGCGCTCCAGGGCGGCCGGGGAGAAGGTGGCCAGCCACAGGCCGCCCTCGGAAGCGAAGGACTTCTGCGGGGCGAAGTAGTAGACGTCCGTCTCGGTGATGTCCACCGGCAGGCCGCCGGCGCCCGAGGTGGCGTCCACCAGGACCAGCGAGCCCTCGTCCGCGCCGGCCGGGCGCCTGATCGGCATCGCGACGCCGGTCGAGGTCTCGTTGTGGGTGAGCCCGTAGACGTCCACGCCGGCCTCGGCGACCGGCAGCGGGTGGGTGCCCGGGGCGGTCTTGATCACGGTCGGCTCGCCGAGCCACGGCGCGGCCTTGACCGAGGAGGCGAACTTCGAGGAGAACTCGCCGAAGTCCAGGTGCTGGGACTTCTCCCGCACCAGGCCGAAGGCGGCGATGTCCCAGAAGGCGGTGGAGCCGCCGTTGCCGAGGACGACCTGGTAGCCGTCCGGCAGCGAGAACAGGCTGCTCACGCCCTCGCGCACGCGCTTGACCAGGTTCTTGACCGGGGCCTGGCGGTGCGAGGTGCCGAGCAGGGAGGTCTGGGTGGCGGCGAGGGCACTCAGGGCCTCGGGGCGCACCTTGGACGGTCCGCAGCCGAAACGGCCGTCTGCGGGCTTGATGTCAGCGGGGATCTGGATCTGAGCCACGCGCGCAGCCTACCGGCCGCGGACTCGGCGGGGGTACGGCAGTCCGCCCGCTGAGACTGTGGTCCCGGTTGCCCCGAGACGACGGAGAGCGGGCCCGGCCGGAGCCGGACCCGCTGCTCAGGGGCACTGTCCGGACGCTCGTCCGGTATCCGTCAGTGGGTGATGGCGTCCCAGCCCTCGATCTCCTCGGGGCGGCGCGGGCCGGGGCCGATGTAGCGCGCGGAGGGGCGCACGAGTCGGCCCGTGCGCTTCTGCTCCAGGATGTGCGCCGACCAGCCGGCGGTGCGCGCGCAGGTGAACATCGAGGTGAACATGTGCGCCGGGACCTCGGCGAAGTCCAGCATGATGGCGGCCCAGAACTCGACGTTGGTGGCCAGCACGCGGTCGGGGCGGCGGTTGTGCAGCTCCTCCAGCGCGGCCTTCTCCAGGGCCTCGGCGACCTCGAAGCGCGGCGCGCCGAGCTCCTTGGCGGTGCGGCGCAGCACCCGGGCGCGCGGGTCCTCGGCGCGGTAGACGCGGTGGCCGAAGCCCATCAGGCGCTCGCCCTTGTCCAGGGCGTTCTTGACCCAGGCGGTGGCGTCGCCGGTGCGCTCGATCTCCTCGATCATGCCGAGCACGCGGGACGGCGCGCCGCCGTGCAGCGGGCCGGACATCGCGCCGACCGCGCCGGAGAGGGCGGCCGCGACGTCGGCGCCGGTGGAGGCGATGACCCGGGCGGTGAAGGTGGAGGCGTTCATGCCGTGCTCGGCGGCCGAGGTCCAGTAGGCGTCGACGGCCTTGACGTGCTTCGGGTCCGGCTCGCCGCGCCAGCGGATCATGAACCGCTCGACGACCGTCTCGGCCTTGTCGATCTCGCTCTGCGGGACCATCGGCAGGCCCTGGCCGCGGGCCGACTGGGCGACGTAGGAGAGCGCCATGACGGCGGCCCGGGCGAGGTCGTCGCGGGCCTGCTCGGCGTCGATGTCCAGCAGCGGCTTGAGGCCCCAGACCGGGGCGAGCATGGCGAGCGCCGACTGCACGTCGACCCGGATGTCGCCGGAGTGCACCGGGATCGGGAACGGCTCGGCGGCCGGCAGGCCGGGGTTGAACTTGCCGTCCACCAGCAGGCCCCAGACGTGGCCGAAGGAGACGCTGCCCACCAGGTCGTCGATGTCGACACCGCGGTACCGCAGGGCGCCGCCCTCACGGTCGGGTTCGGCGATCTCGCTCTCGAACGCGACGACTCCCTCAAGCCCGGGTACGAAATCGGACATGCGACGGCTCCTTCAGTTCTGCGATCGGCGCTCCGCCGTGGTGGGGCGGCGCGCCAGTGACCGAATGGTGTTTGGCACTCGGTGCCAGAGTGACAGGCACGGGGTGCATTGCGCCATACACCACCGTGGTGATGTTTGCCGTGGGCCCGCTTGACTTTCCCGCCGGGGGCACGGTGCTGCCCGGGAACGCCTGGAACCAAACGCCCGGTTCAGGACAATTACCCACAGGGTGGGCGGCCAAGCGGTGGCGGGCCACCGTATCTCCCGCGGAGGTTTGTCCGGAGGTAGCGGTGCCCGTCGCTTGTCGTACGGGATGATGTTGACGTGCAGACCCCGGATCGCGCCAAGCCGACGCCCCCGAGCCCCGCCAACCGGACCCTGGCCGAGGAGGCCCGTCCCGGCCCGGACCTCACCGTGATGCGCAAGCACTACAGTCACGAGGGCCTGGTCGAGGAGCAGCTCGCGCCCGAGCCCATCGGCCAGTTCACCCGCTGGTTCCACGAGGCGGACGAAGCCGGAGTGGTGGAGCCCAACGCGATGGTGCTCTCCACCGCCGACGCCGAGGGGCGGCCCAGCTCGCGCACTGTCCTGCTCAAGGGATACGACCTGCGCGGCTTCGTGTTCTTCACCAACTACGGCTCCCGCAAGGGCTCCGAGCTGGCCGCCAACCCGTACGCGGGACTGCTGTTCCCGTGGATCGCGCTGGCCCGCCAGGTGATCGTCCAGGGCCGGGTGGAGAAGGTCGGCCGGGACGAGACCGCCGCCTACTTCCGCACCCGCCCGCACGGCTCCCAGCTGGGCGCCTGGGCCAGCGAGCAGTCCAGTCCGGTCGGCGGCCGGGAGGTCCTCGAACAGCGCTACGCCGAGTTGGAGCGCCGCTACCCGGAGGGCGAGGGAGTGCCCGTCCCGCCGTTCTGGGGCGGGTACCGGGTCGTCCCGCAGAGCGTCGAGTTCTGGCAGGGCCGGGAGAACCGGCTGCACGACCGGCTCCGCTACGTCGTCGACCCGGCCGGCCCGACGGGGTGGCGGGTGGAGCGGCTCTGCCCGTGATCCGTTCGGCCCACAGGCTCCGCGACGCGCCCGCGCGGAGCTGATGGACCGTCACACCTCGGGTGTAGGATGCCCGTCGCGGACCTGGGTCGATGCAATTCCGGCCGGCGGCCCGCTGTGCCGACACGATCGAGTGAGGGACTGATGGGCGTCACCGGTGCGGAAACCGCCGCTGGACTCGGCTCTGACCTGGTCGACGTCGCCGCCCTGCCGCTCGACGAACTCGACGCCCTGCCCGATACCGTCCTCGGCGACCTGCTGCGCCGGGTGGTCGCGGACGCCCTGACCCCCGGCGCGGAGCCGCTCGCCGCCTTCCAGTCGGCGCTCGACCGGTAGCGCGTCGCCCGGCGCCCGCGCCCCCTCGCCCGGCGCGCCGATCCGGCAGGCGCCCGCGCCCCCGTCGGCGCGCCCCCGAGCGCCGGAGCGCCCCCGGCCGGGGTTGGTGCGCCTGACCACCGGCTAAACCCCACGAGGCGGCCGAATCCGCCAACTCGCCAGCGTGGGCGGTGGAGTTCACGACATGCTGGGGTATGAAACCAGCGCCGTCGCGGACGTCGGGCACGGGGGGAACAGGTGATGGAGCAGGAACAGCACCGGCCGTACTTCTTCTTCAGCTACGCGCGTCGTGACTTCGAGGCCGAGGACGTCTTCGTCAACCAGTTCTTCAACGACCTGAGGGACGAACTCGGCCGACTGGTCGGCACGGGCGTGCGCGTCGACGAACTGGCCTACCGGGACACCGAGCAGCTGCGCCTGGGCGACGACTGGGCCGAGCAGCTGGCCACGATGCTCGGCCGCAGCCGCACCATGATCGCGCTCTACTCCCCGGCCTACTTCGCCAGCCTCTACTGCGGCAAGGAGTGGACCGCCTTCCGCGGCCGGGTCCGCCGCCACCACGAGGACACCGGGGAGCTCATCTCGGCGCTCATCCCGGTGCTCTGGGAACCCGTCGAGCCGGGCGGGCTGGCCGACGAGGTGAACAAGATCCAGTGGGCCCAGCCGGACATGGGCGAGGCCTATGCCCGCCACGGCCTGCGGGCCCTGCTGCGCACCGCGCAGGGCGGGGCGTACGAACAGGTCGTCCGGGTGGTCGCGGAGCGGGTCCGGGACGCGGCCGCGCGCCGGCTCGGCGAGCTGCCCGAGTTCGACCTCGGCGCCGTGCGCGGCTACTTCCCGCCGCCGGCGGCGCCGCCCGTGGCGTCCACCCCCGGGATGGTGCGGCTGTTCATCGCGGCCGGGCGCGCCTCGGAGGCCGCCGCCGAGGGAGGCTCCTACACGGGCGGCTGGTACGGCGCCAAGCCGTGGCACTGGGCGCCGTACCACCCGCCCACCCAGCCGTCCCTGGCGGCCCGCGCCCAGCAGGTGATCACCGGCGCCGGGCACACCACCACGCTGGAGGAGATCGACGCAGCCCTCGCCGACAAGCTCGACCAGGCCCGGGAGGACAGTCAGGTCAGCATCCTGCTGGTGGACCCGTGGGTGGCGGGCGGCGAGCGCTACCGGTCGGCGCTGCGCGCCTACGACGAACAGAACCACCCGGTCACCGGAGTGATGGTGCCCACCGGCAGCGACGACCCGGCCGACGGGCCGGGGCGCGATGCGCTCTGGGCGGGCGTGCGCGACGTGTTCCGGCGCAACTGGCTGCGCCGGAGCGACCTGGAGCACTTGTTCCGGGTCAAAGTGAGCCGGGAGAGCTTCGACACCGACCTCACCATCATGGTGACGGTCGCTCAGAACAAGCTCATGGACGACAACCTGGATTGGGGAGACGATGGCGGCGACGCCTTCGGCTTCGGCCCGGGCGGCGGCCCGGACGCCGGCCCGGCGATGCCCGGGCTGGCCATCCCGGCCGGCCCGCCGGGGCCCCTGTGGGGACCCGCGCGCGTCGACCGGGGCCTGCCGGGTTCCACGGACCTGCCGCACCAGAGCCGGGGCAAGGACACCGCTGTCCCGCTGAGGGGGGAGAAGAACGATGACCACTGAGCCCGGCGCAGAGCTGGAGCGCGGCGGACCGGGATCGGTCGTCACGTTCTACTCCTTCAAGGGCGGCACCGGCCGCACCATGGCGCTCGCCAACGTCGGCTGGATCCTCGCCAGCCGCGGCCTGCGCGTCCTGGTCGTCGACTGGGACCTGGAGGCGCCCGGCCTCCACCGCTACTACCACCCGCTGCTGGTCGACCCGGAACTGCACTCCACCGACGGCCTGATCGACCTGCTGCGCTCCTACGTCAAGCAGGCGCTGCCCTCCGCCACCGGGCCGGTCGGGCAGTCCCCGGCCGCCTGGCTGGACGAGCCCGGGCGGCTGGACGGCTACGTCTGCGGCCTCGCCCTCGACCTGCCGCCCGGCGGCCGGCTCGACTTCCTGCCCGCCGGCCGGCAGAACGCCGCCTACGCCGCCGCCGTCACCAGCTTCAACTGGCGCAGCTTCTACCACGGCCGGGACATCCGCGGCGGCGAGTTCCTGCGCGAGCTGCGCGAACGCTGGGCCCGCGGCTACGACTACGTGCTCATCGACAGCCGCACCGGTGTCAGCGACACCTCCGGTATCTGCACCGTCCTGATGCCCGACACCGTGGTGGACTGCTTCACCTTCAGCGCTCAGAACATCCGCGGCGGTGTCGACGCCGCCCGCGCCATCGCCGAGGCCGAGGAGCGGGCGATCCGGGTCCTGCCGGTGCCGATGCGGGTCGAGGACGCCGAGCAGGAGCGCCTGGAGGCCGGCCGCGACTACGCCCGCGAGGCCTTCGCCCCCTACCTCGGCCGCTGGCTGGCCGGCGACCGCCGGGCCGGCTACTGGGCTGACGTCGAGGTGCCGTACAAGCCCTTCTACGCCTACGAGGAGGTGCCCGCCACCGTCGCCGACCGGCCGCAGGAGGCCCGCAGCCTGCTCAACGCCTTCGAGCGGCTGGCCGGCTGGATCACCGACGGCCGGGTCCGCACCCTGCGCCCGCTCACCGCCGAGACCCGCCGCCGGCTCTACGGTGCCTACCTGCGCTCCGCCCGCGCGGTGCCGCGCCAGGTGTTCGTCAGCTACGCGCCCGAGGACCGGATGTGGGCCGAGTGGGCCGCCGGGACGCTCACCCGCTTCGGCTACCAGACCTCCCTGCACAACGCCGCCGAGCCGTACGCCGGTCCCCGGCCGCCGGAGGTCTCCGGGCCCGTCGACGGCCAGGGCCGGCTGCTCGCGCTGCTCTCGCCCGAGTACACCGCGCTGCCCCGCGCCGCCGAGGTCTGGCAGCTCCTCCAGGGGCGCGAACTGGCCTCCGGTTCACCGGCGTTGGTCGCCTTCCGGCTCCAGGACCCGGACGAGCCGGTGCCCCGCCCGTTCGCCGGGCAGCCCGTGCCCGACCTGGTCCGCTCCTCCGCGGTCGGCGCCGAGTCCCAGCTCTACGCCGAACTCGGCCCGCCGCCCGGCAGCAGCCGCCAACCCGACACCGACAGCGGAGAGTTCGCCACCCCTGCGCGGTTCCCCGGCACCGCCCCGCAGGTCCAGGAGGCGCCCTCGCGCAATGCCGCCTTCATCGGCCGCGGCAAGCTGCTGGAACTGCTCCGCAACCGCTTCACCGGCGGTCCCGCCGCCGTGCTCAGCCAGGTGCTCTACGGCTTCGGTGGCGCCGGCAAGTCCCAGATCGCCGCCGAGTACGCGCACCGCTTCAAGGCCGCCTACGACGTGGTCTGGTGGGTGCCCGCCGAGGAACCCGCCAACATCCCGCAGAAGCTCGCCGAACTCGCGCCCCGGCTCGGTGTGCCCACCAGCGACGACGTCGCGCACACCGCCGCCGCCGTGCTCGACGCGCTGCGCCGCGGCCAGCCGTACCGCCGCTGGCTGCTCGTCTTCGACAACGCCGGGACCCCCGAGGAGCTCGCCCCCTGGCAGCCGGCCGGCTCCCCGGGCGGGCACGTGCTGATCACCTCCCGCAACCAGGGCTGGGCCCGGCACGCCGGCCTGGTGGAGGTCGACGTCTTCCTCCGCGAGGAGAGCGTCCGGCTGCTGCGCCGCTTCAACGGCGGCCTCTCGTCGGAGGACGCCGACCAGGTCGCGCACCGCCTCGGCGACCTGCCGCTCGCCGTCGGCCAGGCCGCCGTCTGGCTCCAGGAGACGTCGATGCCGATCGCCACCTACCTCGAACTGCTCGACGAAGAGCTCACCGAGATGCTCGAACGCACCCGGCTGCGCGCCGCCGACTACCCGCACTCGGCCGCCGCGACCTGGCGCATCTCGGTCGAGGAACTGCGCCGGATGAACGCCCCGGCCGCCCAGATCCTGGAGATCTGCGCCTTCTTCGGCCCGGACGCCATCCCGATGCGGCTGCTCTACAGCCGGGCCGTCACCCGCGCCCTGCGGCTGCCCCCGCGCGCGCCCCGCGACAAGCTCGCGATCGGCGAGTTCCTGCGCGCCATCAACCGGTTCGGGCTCGCCCGCACCGACCAGGGCAGCGAGACCATCACCGTGCACCGGCTGGTCCAGGCGGTGTTGCGGGACCAGGTCGAGGAGGAGCGGCGGGCGGAACTGCGCAGCGTCGTCCACGCCGCGCTCGCCACCGCCAACCCCGGCGACCCGGACGTGCCCGTGAACTGGGCCGAGTACGCCGAACTCCTGCCCCACCTCTGGCCGTCCGGGGCGCTCGACAGCGCCGACGAGGACGTCCGGCAGTGGATCATCGACTCGGTCCGCTACCAGTGGAAGCGCAGCCTGCACGAGTCCGGGCGGGAACTGGCCGAGCGGACCCTGGATCACTGGCGCCAGGACGGCTACGGCGGGCCCGGCTTCGACGTCGACAACGACGCCCAGACGCTCATGCTGCGCACCCAGCTGAGCAACATCCGCCGCTCCCAGGGCGCCCTCCAGGAGGCGTACGAGATGGACCGGGACATCCTGGAGCGCTTCACCGCGACCCTGGGCCCGGAGCACTCGCACACCCTGGCCGTCGCCAACAGCCTCGGCGCCGACCTGCGCTTCCTCGGCCGCTACGACGAGGCCCGGGCGCTGGACCGCCGCACCCTGGACGCCGCCCGGCGCACCCTCGGCCCGGACCACCCGCGGACCCTGATGATCACCAACAACCTCGCCGTCTCCGACTACCTGGCCGGCGACCGCCGGGCCGCTCTGGAGCGGCACCGCAGCAACTACCTCCAGCAGCGCGACGCGCTCGGCGCGCACAGCCTCTACGCGCTCTCCTCGGCCTCCAACTACGCGCGCGACCTGCGCGAGACCGGGCGGCTGCGGGAGGCCCTGGACCTGCTGGAGGAGACCGTACGGATCTACCAGCAGACCATCGGCGACAGCCACACCGACACCCTGCGCGCCCGCAAGAACCTGGCTGTGGCGCTGCGCCGGGCCGGCCGGTACCACGAGGCCCTGGAGATCGACGAGGACATCTACCAGCGCTACCTGGACATCAACGGCGCCGAGCACCCCGACACCCTGGCCGCCGCCACCAACCTGGCCAGCGACCTCAATGCGCTCGGCGACACCGGGCGGGCGATACCGCTCGCCGAACGGGCGCTGGCGCGGTACCGCGACTACCTGGGCGAGACCCACCCGGTGACGCTGGCCGGTGCCAACAACCTCTCGGTGTACCTGCGGCTGGCGGGGCGCACCACGGAGGCGCGCGAGCTGTCCGGCCGCACGCTGGCGCAGTTCCGCACCGTCCTCGGCGCGCACCACCTCTACATCCCGATCGCGATGATGAACCACGCCAACGACCTGTCGCTGGCCGGGGAGCTCCAGGCCGCGCTCGACCTGGAGCTGGAGGCCGCGCCGCTGATGACCGAGGCCCTCGGCCAGGACCACTACGACTCCATCGGCATCAACTCCAACCTCTCGCTGTCGCTGGCCGCCCTCGGGTACACCGAGCGGGCCGCGGAGCTGCGGGCGGACTGCATCCGGCGGGCCCGGGTCACCCTGGGGGAGGAGCACCCGACGACGATCGCGGTGCGGGCCGGGACGCGGCTGGACTCGGACGTGGAGCCGCCGCACGTGTGACGGCCGGTCAGCGGAATTGCCCTAGGCTCGCGGTCATGGTGCCGTTCCGGCAGTTCCTGCTGAAGATCCACAGTCGGTGCAACCTGGCCTGCGACTACTGCTACGTGTACGAGGGGGCGGACCAGAGCTGGCGCGGGCGCCCGCGGCGGATGGAGCTCGTGACCGTCCGCCGCACCGCCCGGCGGATCGGCGAGCACGCGGCCGAGCACGGGTTGGACGAGGTGTCCGTGGTGCTGCACGGCGGCGAGCCGCTGCTCGTCGGTGCGGACCATCTGGACGCGCTGCTGGGAGAGTTGGCGGCCGTCGGCCCCCGGGTACGGTTCACCGTGCAGACCAACGGGCTGCGGCTGCTGGACGAACCGGCGCTGCTCGACGTGCTGCACCGCCACCGGGTCGCGGTCGGGGTCTCGCTGGACGGCACCCGGGCCGCCCACGACCGGCACCGCCGGCTGCCCTCCGGCGCGGGCAGCTGGGCGCGCACCGCCGAGGCGGTGCGGCTGCTCGGTTCGGACCGGCACCGGGAGCTGTTCGCCGGCCTGCTGTGCGTCGTCGACCTGGCGTCGGACCCGGTGGCCACCTACGAGGCGCTGCTGGAGTTCGCGCCGCCCCGGCTCGACCTGCTGCTGCCGCATGCGACCTGGCTTGAGCCGCCGCCGGGCGCCCGGCCGCGGCCGGTGGCGGACGCGCCGCCGTCGGGCGCGCAGGCCGCGCCGTACGGGCAGTGGCTGATCGCCGCGTTCGACCGCTGGTACGGCGCGCCGCGCCGGGAGACCGGGGTGCGGCTGTTCGAGGAGCTGGCGGTGCTGCTGCTCGGCGGGCGGGCGGCCAGCGAGGCGGTCGGGCTCGCGCCCGTCGACCTGGTGGTGGTCGAGACGGACGGGGCGATCGAGCAGGCGGACAGCCTCAAGGTGGCCTACGAGGGAGCCCCGGGGACCGGCCTAGACGTGTGGCGGCACGGCTTCGCGGAGGCGGCGGCGCACCCCGCCTTCCGGGCCCGCCAGCGCGGCCTCGCGGGCCTCGGACCGGTCTGTGCGGGCTGCCCGCTGGCCCGGGTCTGCGGCGGAGGCCTGTACGCGCACCGGTACGCGGGCGACGGCTTCGGACACCCGTCGGTGTACTGCGCGGACCTGGACCGGCTGATCCGGCACATCGCCGGGCGCCTGCGGGCGGGGGTGGCGGGGCTGACGGCGGCCGGGGCGCCGGGCGCGCCGGGGGCCGGACGGGCGCGCGCGGGGAGCTGAGGGCCGCTTCGGCTCACCCGTCCGGGTCATGCCCGGCCGCCGTCCGGCTGATCCGTCCCGACGCGGGGAGACTGCGGGCGGACCCGGCGGGTTGGGCGATGGGCCGGCCGACCGGGCCGGGAGCCGCACACACGAGGAGGAGGACCGGTGGCGGGTACGGGTGAGGTGGTGGCGGCCTGGGTGCCGGATGCGCGCGGGGCGGACGGGCTGCCCCGGCACGGCGTGGACCGGGCGACGTTCCGGGCGATCGCGGGCGCGCGCGGCGGGCCGGAGGCCGTCCGGCTGCTGCGCGGCGGGCAGTTGAGCAAGCGGGCGCTGCTGCTGCTGGCGCTGCGCCGGGCGGCGCCGGAGCACGACGGCTACCGGGAGGCGTACGCCAGGGTCCGGGCGCTGCAGCGGGACGACCGTGCGAGGTGGGAAGAGGTACTGCTGCGGCCCGAGTTGGACGCCTGGGCGGCCGACTGCCTGCGCGGCGTGACGGCGGGGGAGGGCGCTCCGCTCGGCGGGCTGGGCGAGTTCCTCCGCCCCGTTCCGGGCCCGGCCCTCGCGCTGGAGTGCGACGGGCTGCGCTGGGCGCCGTCGGTCGACCATGCCGGTCCGCGCCGGGTGGACTACGGGCGCCCGCCGGCCGGTCCGCTGCCGGACGGTGAACTCGCCCTCTGGGAGGAGCGGTTGGCCGAGACCTGGGACATCCTGGTGCGCCGCCACCGCCGTCACGCGCAGGCCGTCGCGGCCTGCGTGACCACCGTCGTACCGCTGCTGCCCGCCCCCAACGGGGCGACGGTCAGTGCCGCCGCCCGGCGGGCGTACGGTGCGGTGGCGGCCTCGCTGCCGGGCGATCCGGTGTCGCTGGCGCTGGCCCTGGTGCACGAGTTCCTGCACGTCCAACTCGGCGCCCTGCTGGACCTGGTGCCGCTGCACCGGCCCAACGGCCAGGCCGTCCACCATGCCCCCTGGCGGCCGGACCTGCGCCCGGCCGGGGCGCTGCTCCAGGGGGCGTACGCCCACCTGGGCGTGGCGGACTTCTGGCGGGCGGAGGCGGCCGCCGGGGCGGGCGACGCCGCCCGTGCGCACCGGGAGTTCGTGCGCTGGCGGACGCACACCCTGACCGCCGGGAAGACGCTCCTGGACTGCGGTGAACTGACGTCGAGCGGCGTGGAGTTCACCGGGGAGCTGGTGCGTGCCGTCCGGGAGCTCGGCGAGCCGGGGGAATGAATCCTTGGCGCCGGATGCTTGGCCGGATGGTGTGCTTCCCTGGGCACTCCCCGGGTGTGCCCAGGTCGTCGGCTCGGTTCCTGTCCGGGTGTGGTCTCCGGCGCTTGCCCCGGCGCTGTCCGGGTGCTCGCCCCGGGGCTGGTTCCGACGCGCTTCGGCGTGCGCCACGGCGAAGTGCGCGACCGCTGAACGGGTGAATTCTTGGGGTCCAGCGTGCTGTCATGCGACGTCGGCCGCCTGGGGAGCCCAACGTGAGTCCGCAAGGTGCCGCGCGGAGTCTTCGCGGGCACTACATTGGTCGCAACCGGGTGGGCCTACCCACCCTCGGCAGGTCCTAACCGCGCCTAAGGAAACGAACATGACTCCGGTAACCAGCACCAGGCCGGCCGGCAAGCTCACTGACCATCAGGAGACGCCGGAACGCCCCTCCCTCGCCGATCTCGCCGAGCTCGGCGCGGAAGAACTCGCCGCCCGCCTCCAGCGCGCGCTCCCCAGCGTGGACTCCGGCCTCGTGCCGGTCGCTGCCTTCAACTCCTCGATCTGACCCCACCCGGAAATCCGAGCGGAACCCAGACCGAGCAGACCGAACCGAACAGTCCCATGACGACGTCGACTCCGCTGCCGTTGACGCAGTTCGTGGTCAAGATGCACAGCAGGTGCGATCTGGCCTGCGACCACTGCTACGTCTACGAGCACGCGGACAGCAGCTGGCGTTCCCGGCCGAAGGTCATCGCGGACGGGATCCTGGCCAAGGCCGCCGAACGCATCGGCGAGCACGCGGCCGCCCACCGGCTGCCCGCCGTCCGGGTCGTCCTGCACGGGGGAGAACCCCTGCTCGCCGGCCCGGACCGCTTGCGCCGCGCCGCCGGGGCGCTCCGGGCGGCGCTCCCGCCCGGCTGCGCGCTCGACCTGCGCATCCACACCAACGGCGTGCTGCTGAGCCGGGACTTCTGCTCGCTGTTCGCGGAGCAGGACATCAAGGTCGGCATCTCGCTGGACGGCGACAAGGCCGCCAACGACCGCCACCGGCGGTTCGCCGACGGACGCAGCAGCCATCCGCAGGTGCTGCGGGCCGTCGCGTTGCTGAACGAGCCCGAGTACCGGCACCTGTTCGCCGGGCTGCTGTGCACCATGGACGTCGAGAACGACCCGGTGGCCGTGTACCGGGCGCTGGCCGAACTCCGCCCGCCCGCCGTGGACTTCCTGCTCCCGCACGCCACCTGGGACGAGCCGCCCAAGCGCCCCGCCGGGCTGGGCGCCACCCCGTACGCCGACTGGCTGCTGACCGTCCACAGGCTGTGGGAAACGGACGGGCGCCCGTTCGCCGTGCGGACCTTCGAGTCCGTGCACCGGACCCTGCGGGGGTTCTCCAGCCTCACCGAGTCGCTCGGCCTGGAGCCCTCCGACCTGGCGGTCCTGGAGACGGACGGGACCTTCGAGCAGGCCGACAGCCTGAAGACCGCGTACGACGGCGCGCCCGTCACCGGGATGAACGTCTTCGCGCACAGCCTCGACGACCTCGCCCGCCACCCCGGCATCGCCGCCCGCCAGTCCGGCCTGGCCGGACTGAGCGAGGCCTGCCGCGCCTGCTCCGTGGTCCGCTCCTGCGGTGGCGGGCTGTACGCCCACCGCTATCGGAGCGACGATGGAGGAGGCAGCTTCGACCATCCCTCCGTCTACTGCGGTGATCTCATGACGTTCATCAACGGCATTGCGGGGAGCGGGAGTCCGTCGGTCGTACCGGCGCAGGGGGCCACCGCCCCGGCGCCCGGCGCCGAGCTGCTGCTGCCCGGCGCGCTCACCCCGTCGCAACTCGACGAGCTCGCGCGCGGATACGGGAGCGCGGAGACCCTCGCCGCGCTCGGCCGCTCCCAACTCGCCCTCACCCGGGCGATGCTGGCCGCCGCCTGGGACGCCTCCGGACAGGGGCGGGCCGAGGCGTGGGCCCTGCTGGCGGAGCTCGACGTGGCGGCCCCCGCCGCCGTGGACACCGTGCTCGCCCACCCGTACGCCCGCGCCTGGGCGGCCCGCCGGCTCGCCGGCGACCTCCCGGTCGGGCTCGGCCCGCTGGCCGCGCTCGCCGCGGCGGCCGCGGTGCGGGCCGGACGGGGGGACGCGGTGGCGGTGCCCGTGCGGGGCGGGTGGCTGCACCTGCCGACGCTCGGGCGGATCGCCGTACCCGACGGCGAGGCCGTGGTCACCGGACGGGCCGACGGCTTCGAGGTGCGGGCGTCCGACGGCTCGGTGCACACCGCGTTGGACGAACCGCTGCGGCGGGTCCGGCTCGCCGACGGCTGGACGGTCGCCCTGGAGGACACCGACCCGCTGCGCGACTGCCACGACCACCCCGTCGCGGGCCGCCTGGCCGAGGGCGAACTGCTCGACTGGACCGGCGCGTTGCGCGAGGCCTGGGAACTGCTCGGGCGGGACCTGCCCGGGTACGCGGAGGGCATCCGGGCCGGCCTGGCGACGGTCACCCCGTTGCGGCCGGGCCCGACCGGCCGGGACGTCAGCTCGGCGGCCCGGCAGGCCTACGGCGCCGTCGGCATCGCCCGGCCGGCCACCGCGCCGACCCTCGCCCTGCTGCTCGCGCACGAGTTCCAGCACGTCAAGCTCGGCGCCGTGCTGGACCTGACCGACCTGTACGACCGTGCCGACTCCGCGCTGTACTTCGCCCCCTGGCGGCCCGACCCCCGGCCGCTCGAAGGGCTGCTCCAGGGCACGTACGCCCACCTGGCCGTCACCGAGTACTGGGGCACCCGCACCCTCGCGTACGACGGACTGCCGGGCACGGCCGCCGACCGGGCGCGCGAACAGTTCGCGCTCTGGCGGCGGTACACCGCCGAGGCCGTGGAGCGGCTGGCGTCGTCCGGGGCCCTGACCGGGACCGGCCTGCGCTTCGCCGACGGCATGCGTGCCACCGTCGCACCCTGGCTCGCCCTGCCGCTGCCCGCCGCCGCCGAGCAGGCGGCCGACCGGGCACGGCGGGAACGGGCCGGGGTCTGACCTCCCACTCGCGCCGCCCCGGGTCCTCCCTCGCCCGGGGCCCTCAACCCCGGGGAAACGCCATCCGCACCGAACCCCTCGGCGGCAGCGTCGCCGTCGCCTCCCCCGTTCACCCCCTCGTCCGCGACCTCGTCGACCTCGGGGTCCGCCCGGGCACGGTGCTGCACGTCCAGGCGTCCCTGCGCGCCCTCGGACCGGTGCCGGGCGGGGCGGCCGGTGTGGTCGAGGCCCTGCTCGACGTCCTGGGCCCCGACGGCACCTTGGTCGCCTACACCGCCACGCCCGAGAACTCCGCCACCTCCCGCATCCACCAGACCGCCATCGCCGGGCTCTCCCGGGCGGAGGTGGCCGACTACCAGGCCCGGATGCCCCGCTTCGATCCGGCGACCACCCCGGCGTCGCCCTCCATGGGGGCGCTGTCGGAGGCGATCCGCACCCACCCGGGCGCACTGCGGAGCCGGCACCCGCAGACCTCCTGGGCGGCTGTGGGCCGGTTCGCCCGGGAGGTCACCGAGCGCCACCCGCTGACCTCCCACCTCGGCCCGGAGTCGCCGCTCGGACGGCTCTACGAGCTGGACGCCCGGGTGCTGACGATCGGCGTCCCGATGGACCGCCTGACCGCCTTCCACCTGGCCGACCTCCGCATGCCCGACGTCCCCGTACGCGAGTACCGCTGCGTCGGCCCCGAGGGCTGGACCACCTTCCGGGCCCCAGAGCTGGACGACGTCCACTTCGGACCCCTCGGCGCCGAGGTCCTGAGCACCGCCCACGGCATCACCACCGCCCGCATCGGTACCGCCGACTGCCGCCTCGTCCCGGTCCGGGAGGCCGTCGACCTCGCCGAGTCCATCCTCCGCCGCAGCCGCCCCTGAAACCCGCCTCCCACCCCGCGGGCCCGCCGGTCCCCCGGGGGC
>NZ_JBHVFE010000144.1:0-18801 GCF_042801945.1 Kitasatospora sp. NPDC057542 | reverse complement strand
CCCGGCGGCGCGCCCACACCCCCCCCCACCGGGCCGGGGCCTGCCCCGGCCCGACGGGCCCGCCCGGCGACCACCCCCGGGCCCGGGGCGGCCACGGCGAGGAGACCGTCCACCCCCGGCCGGGGACCCTTCGGCCGGGCTCCCCGGCCGGGACCACGGTCGGGCACCCGGCCGACGACCACGGTCCGGGCCACGTACGAGCGCTGGGACCTGATGATCCACCAACCCGAACCACTCCTGCCCGGCGTCCTCGCCATCGACGCGGGAAACTCCAAGACCGACGTCGCCCTGATCGGCACCGACGGCAGCATCCTCGGCACCGCCCGCGGCGGCGGCTTCGAGCCGCACAGGATCGGCGGCGCGGCGGCCGTCGCCGGCCTCGCCCCGCTGGTCGAGCAGGCCGCCGCGGCGGCCGGACACCCGTCCTGGAGCGGTGTGCTCACCAGCCACGTCAGCGCCTGCCTGGCCAACGCCGACCTGCCGGTCGAGGAGGAGTCGCTGCGCGCGGCGCTGGAGTCCCACCCCTGGGGGGCCAGCACCACCGTCGCCAACGACACCTTCGGCCTGCTGCGGGCCGGCACCGACGGCCCGCGCGGGGTCGCGGTGGTCTGCGGCGCCGGGATCAACTGCGTCGGCCTGCTGCCGGACGGCCGCACCGCCCGCTTCCCCGCCCTCGGCGAGCTCACCGGCGACTGGGGCGGCGGCTCGGGGCTCGCCGTCGCCAGCATGTGGCACGCCGTCCGCGCGGAGGACGGGCGCGGCGGTCCGACCGGGCTCGCCCGGGCCATCGCCGAGCACTTCGGCCTGCCCAGCGCCGGCGCCGTCGCCGAGGCCGTCCACCTGGGGCACCTGCCGAACGCACGACTGCACGAGATCGCCCGGGTGCTGTTCGCGGTCGCCGCCGAGGGCGACGGGGTGGCGCTGGAACTGATCGACCGCCAGGCCGACGAGATCGTCCGGCTCGCAGTGGTGGCGCTCGGACGCCTGGCGCTGCTGGACACCCCCACCCCGGTGGTGCTGGGCGGCGGCGTGCTCGCCTCCCGGCAGCCGCTGCTGCTGGACAACCTGACCGCCCGGCTCGCCGAGGCCGCGCCGCTGGCCGAGCCGCGGGTCGTCGTCGCGCCGCCGGTGCTGGGCGCGGCGCTGCTCGGCCTCGACCACCTGGCGGCGGGCGCGCAGGCGCAGGCCCGGCTGCGCGAGGCGTACGAGGCGGGCCGGCCGGTGGCGGTCTGACGCCCGCTCGACGGACCCCCTCCCCCGCCGGATCCGCACGTCCGTCGGGGGAGGGAACCGGCGCACGCCGGGGGCGGGAACCGCGGGCCGGGTCCCGGTCGTGTTAGGCAGGTACCGACAACTGCCGCCGCCCGGGGAGACTTGTGCCATGGCCACGCCCCGCATCCTCCTCGCCGCCGTCCTGCTGGCCTGCGGCACCGCCGCGCTCACCGGCTGCACGCCCGCCGACTCCCGCTCCACGGTGGCCGCCGCCTCCGCCGCCGCCGGCGCCGACGAGGGCGCGGACGACCTGCTGGACGACGATGACGACCTCTTCTACGAGGACGAGGAGCCCTACTCCCCCGTGACCGACCCGTCCGCCGGGCCGTCCGCCGGGCCGGAGTGCGCCACCCCCACCGGACGCCCCGGCCACGAGGTCTTCCTCGTCGTCTCCGCCGGCCCGGCCGAACTCACCGCCCAGCCCGCCCGCTTCAGCTGTGGCGCCGGCCGCTACGAGCCCGCCGGCAGCCCGGTCCACTACGGCTTCGCGGGGGCGGGCGTGACGGCGACCCTGGTCGACGTCCCGAACGACGACCCGGCCAGGACCGTCCCCCTCGACGAGCTGATCGCCCACCTCGACGACTGCCTGGCCGAGCGCGACCCGGCCGACCCGTACGGCTGCCACGGCAACGCCTACGACGTGGTGCTGGACTCCCACGGCCGGATCATGCGCATCGCCGAGGTCGAGGGCCCCTAGGGAGTGCCTTGCGGGGAAGGACCTCCGAACCCGCTGATCCGACAGAGCTGGGTGGGGCGATACAAATCTTTATGTCATATAATCATGCGTTAACTATTAGTTAGGTTGCAGTTCCGGGGGGAACGTATGGGCGTTGTACTGCCGACCTATCTGGACACTGCCCTGGACGTGATCGGCGTCTCCTGGCCGAACGTCGATGAAGACGACTACCGCCACATGGCCACGGAGTTGCGCGAGTTCTCCCACAGCCTGGAGACCGGCACCGGAGACCTCCACAACGCCCTCGTGAAGATGGTGGGGACCAACGAGGGGCCGGCCATCGAGGCGATGGAAACCCACTGGCGCAAGGTCAAGGACAACCACCTCAAGAAGCTGGTGGAGATCGGGCACCTGGCCGCCGACGGCCTGGACACCATCGCCGTGCTCATCGAGGGCGCCAAACTCGCCGCCATCGTCCAACTCGGCATACTCGCAGCCGAGATCGCGGCCGCGATAGCGGCGGCGCCGATTACCCTGGGCCTCTCCGCGCTGGAAGGCGTCGCCGGGCGACAGGTCTGCCGAGTCGCCGTCAAGCGCATCCTCAAGGAGGTGGAGCGGGCGGTCGTGGACCACATGACCGCCACGGTCCTGGGGCCGCTGGAGGACGCCCTCGGCGCAATGGCCGGCGACCTCGTCGTACAACTCGGGGCCAACGCCCTGGACCTCCAGCACGGGGTCGACCTCAAGCAGACCACGGCCGCCGGGGCCGCATCGATGCAGCTCAACTCGGCCGGCGGCGGGGGGAGCTCCGACGGCCCCGCGCCCGGCCAGATCAAGGTCGACCTGAACTCGTACAAGGAGCTCGACGGCGCGTTCTCCCAAGCGTCCACGCATTTCAACACGCACACCGCGGACAAACTCCACAAGGCCCGTCAGCACCAGAATCGGACTCGCGGCAAGGACGCCATAGCGAACGCGGCGAACGCCGTCGTGGACAAGACGATCGAGGGTATCAAGAAGGGGCTCTCGAAGGCCGGGCACCACGTCGGCGAGAACATGAAGAGCGGCGTCCAGCAGATGGCGAAGAGCCATGTCGAGCACGACGGAAAGACTGCCAAGCACTTCCACCAGATACACCGGCCGCAACCCGACCGTGACGCGCTCCGCGCCGGCCTCGGACCGACCCCGGTTTACCACATGAAGGACAACGGGGTCATCGAGCGGCTGACTCCGACCGGGCCCGCCAAGCTGACGGCAGATGATCGGAAGCTGCTCGGCGCCTCACTGAACCTGAACAGCCGCGACGCCGTTCCGCGACGCCCCGTGAACCCCAATAACCCGTATTCATGGGACCACGACAAGACCCCGAAGGAGGAGCGGCCCCGCAAGGAGTCCACGCTCATGGGGTTCTATGACGACGAGCTGTCCCGAGCCACACAGCTGGCCAGGCACGAGGCCAAGAAATCCCGCGGACCCCAGGGCAGCTACGGCAACTACGGCATCAAGGACGGAAAGCTCCAGTACACCAGCAACAACTACGCCTCACTCCGCGTCGAGAACGACGCCGGAAAGTTCATCCTGGTCGGGCGCAGTTTCCAGCCGATCCACTCGGAGAAGGTACTCGGAATCCCATTCCTCCAAAACGGCACCGGGGGTCACGTGAAGGATCTCTACACAGAACGAGAACCCTGTAGCGGCAGCAGCGACTGCAAGGCATGGGTTCCCAAATGGCTACCCCATGTCAACGTGTTCCACAGCGTCGAATTCGGGGCCTCCGAGGAGTCCATGGCCCGAGGAACCAAGGAGATGGAGGACCATCTCAACCGAATAATTCCCTACCCTCGCGCGAACAGTGACAATCCGCTGCATCTGGTCAAGCAGATTCACGGTCATCACTGACCCGGGCGGATACGGTAACATCGAGCCCTCCGCCGAAGACAGGGGAAAACCGATATGAGCCGGATCGATCGCAGCATGATGGAGTCCGTCTTCGAGGCCGAGGAACTGATCACCCTCGACGAGGACGCGCTCATGGCGATTCCGCACGAGCCGACCCGGGCATTCCTTCGCGACATCGGTCTCCCCGGCCAGTTCGACACCTGGCTGCAACTCGACGGGCCGCTTGCGGACGAGGGCGTGGTGACCATCGTGGACGCCGCCGGTGCGGCGGAGTTGGCTGCCAAGTACCCGGGCTTCGGTGTGGACACGTCCCGTTGGATGTCGATCGGCGCCATCGGCCTCGACAGCTTCGCACTCGACGTCGAGAACGGCACGATGTACTGCGTTCCCGAGAGCGGCGCCCAGCCCTGCGTCCTCAACAGCGGCATCGAGGCCTTCGCCTACTTCCTGTACGCGTTGGAGGTGGAACGGCCCAACTACGACCTTGAGGTGGCGGAGGGCCCCATCGTCGGCAACGCCGAGGACCGGCTCCAGGCGCTCATGGAGGAGGTGGACCCGGTGGCGCTGGCCAGCCCGGACTCGACCTGGTACCTCGTCCTCGAAAACGTCAAGCACCTGCTTGATTACAGGTAACCCGCCGAAAACCACCGAACGATCCAGGAGATTGACGTGACGCAGTCCGGCGACCGCCTCGTCCAGCGGTTCGGCGAAGCCGGCGTCCGCCGGTTCGACGCCGAGCAGACCGACCCGTTCACCGCGGAGCGACAGGCGCTGGAGAACATCAGCCGTCTCGTCCTGCCGCTCCAGGTGCTGCCGTACTTCCACACGGTGGCCGACGAACCGGCGTCCCTGAGCCGGTACGCGACCCTCATCGGGCGTCAGCTCGACCAGGAGTCCCAGCTCTCCTGGGCCCGCCTGGGTTCGGACCGCGCGTACGACCTCTGTGTCACCCCGGAAGGCACGGTCCGGGGCGCCATGCTCGGGTACGACGAGCCCGAGCGATTCGTCAACTCCACGCCCGAGGCCTTCGCCGAGGGGTTGCTCCAGCTGGACATCGCGCTGGAGGCGATCGGCGGCACGGACGATCCGGCTGTGGCCGGCGCCGCGCTGGACGGCCTGGAATCCGCCCTGCGGGCCGCCGACGGGCAGGCCCTCGCAGACCCTGAGCACTGGTGGTCGCTGGTACTGGAGGACATCCGGACCACCGCGAGCGTACTGTCCTATTCCTCCTTCGAGTTCGTCACCTCAGGCGGCGGGAAGCAGATCGTCACCGAGTCCAGCGCCCTCTGCGTGCACGCCGAGGAACGTGTCTGGTCCGCCATGTACGCTGCCGGCGTCGAGCCGGACCAGGTGACGCGGATCCACACCGAACTCCAGGCGTGCTTCATGCCGGGCCACTACTGCGCGTTCTGGCTGAAGCTGATGTTCCCGGACGCCGCTCTCACCCACAACGTGCCGTACGGCGACACCGCGGCCGAGCGGGCCGGCGGCCTCATCCGGCTCCAGGAGGCCCACGCCGCGACGGAAGAGCAGGCGTGACCGCTCCCAGCCCTGCCGCATGGCCTCCCTTGGAGGGGCCGACCGCCGAACTCGGGCTGCGGCTGCTGAGTTGGCTCTCCGATCCCCGGTCCAATCCACCGGTGGCCGTGGTTTCCGGGCCCAGGGGTTCCGGCAAGACGCGCTTGCTGGCGTGGCTGATGGCAGGATCGGACTCCAACCCCCACACGACGATCCATGCGGTCGGATTCGCCGGGGGACAGACGGCACGAACCTTGGCGTGGCAGCTCGGCCGACACCTGGGCTACGGCGCGCTGGAACCCGAGCCGCTCCTGGAACGGATCGCCGTCGATCCTCGGCCGCTCCGACTCCTGGTGACCGATCTGCACCTGGCCGGCTGCGTGCCGACCCACGTGGCCCAGGCCGCCCCGCAGCCGGTGATCACCGAGCTCGTGGCGCCGCTGCTGACGCTACCCCAGGTTCGTGCCGTCGTCGAGGTCGACGACCCACGGTTGCTCCGGTACGACCGGGCCCTGGAGTTGTCCCTCCCCTCTCGAACGCCCGTGAAACCGTCGCTCGCCTTCGGTCCGGTGCTGCCGGCGGATTCGCCCTGGGTGCCGCGGCCCCGAGCAGAGAACGTCCCTCCTGTCCTCGACGGGAAACCGACGGCCCCGCCCCCGGCGGGGCCGGGGGCGACCGAGCCCGTGCTCCCGCTGTTCCCCGCCGGCGCCGGCTGGCGCGCCGCTAGCAGCGAGGTGCGGGAGGGCGCGATCCGCCTCGCGTACAGATCCGGTATCGCCTACGAACTCCTGCGCGACCCCGGCTACTTGGCCTACGGCCCGATCCCGGCGATCACCGCCGCGTTGTCGGGCGAGGCCGCGCCCGCGGAGCTGTCCGCGGTGTGGAACGCAGCCGGCCCAGCGCTCTCCTCCGATGGCCTGCACGGTCCCGAACGGGCTTCGGTCGTCCGTCTCGCCGCGCTGGGACACGATGTCGAACTGGCGGAAGCAGCACGGCCCCTCACCGAGGGATCCCGGTGGAACGCCCTGTGGCACCGGCCCGGGGCGGCCGTCCCGGCAGTGGCGCCGCTCCCCGGGTCCTCGCACGGCGCCGGGACGGTCGTCACGGCGGACTCGCTGGGGCGTTGTACCGAGCGGGTGCTGTCGGACGGATCGGCGGTCCGCCGGCTGCCTACCCAGCAGCCTCTCGTTCCGACCGGTCTGGCCGCGCTCTCCCCGGACTTCGTACTCACTCTGGACGACTCGGGGACGCTCCGATCGACCCGCCTCGTCGATGGTTCGCCGCTACCGGCCACTGCGGACCGCTTGATGATCCACCACAACGCCCATGCGATCGACGGCTCCGTGGCAGCGGCATCGGCGATAGCCGCGCACCAAGGCCAGGTCGCCGTCGGTGACACACGGGGTCTGGTGAGCCTCTGGTCCCTCACCGATCACCTGGCGGGCCCACGGACCGTCCGCCTGCACGAGGTCGGGGTGACGGCCGTCGCCTGTCTCACCGTCGAGGCCGGCGTCACCACCACCCTGGTGGTGTCCGGAGGGCTCGACGGCACGATCCGCCTCTGGGACTCCACGAGCGGCGAGGTCATGCCGGGCGTCGTCGAACGTCGCCAGGCGATCCCCCTGGCGCTGGCGCTCGCGGACACCGACGCGGCGGGGCCGGTCCTGGCGACAGCCTGGTCCGATCTCCGACTTCACATCTGGCACCTGCGGCGCGCGCGGATGATCTCCGTTCCTCTGCTGTTCAGCCCCACGGGCATGGCGATCTCCTCGGACGGTGTCGTCATCGTGACAGGCCCTGCCGGGGCCGCAGCCGTTCGGATCGATCTCCTGAGCTCGTTCGAGACCGCCGAGGCGTAGCGACGGCCACTTCCGAGGGCGGTCGGCCCGGGACAGGTCAAGGCGCTGGGCTCCCGCTGGGGGAGGGCACGGGTGCGTACGGTCTGCGCAGGCTTCCGGGCTGCCTTCATACGGTGTAGAAGCGCCTCTCAACTGTTGACATTCGGCTGCGCTACGCGCATCGACCGCACGCCGACTGGGGGCTTTTGACGTTCGATACGTCCGCTGGGTCCTTCCTTGGGGCGGGTCTTACCTTTTCCGTCGTTGACCCGGTTTCGGCGGCTCTGCTTTGCTTCCGGCCGTCGGCGGTAACCGGCTCCCCATCCCCACGTCCCTGACCGTCCATGGCGGACCGTCAGTGGCTCCGCGCTGCCGTCGCCGCTCCTCCCCGTTTGTCCCCCACAGTGCCGCCGCGCCGTACCCGGGTGCGGTCGGCATCAGAGAGGAACCCTCACGATGGGCATCTCCCCCACCTCCCGTCGGATGCGGCTGCGCGCCCTGACCGGGCTCAGCGCCCTGGCCCTGGCCGCCGCCGGCTTCGCGGCCGCCCCGGTCGCCCAGGCCGCCCAGGACGACCGGCCGGCCGGCGAGTTCGCCGGGCAGCCCCACCCGTACCGGCACGGCGTGCACCCGACCAAGGAGAACGCCGGCCAGTCGGCCAAGCCCGCGAGCAACAACCTGAGGTACGGCGGCGGCGTGGACGGCATCGGCGTCACCACCGGCGCGCCGAAGGTCTACCTGATCTTCTGGGGCACCCAGTGGGGCACCCAGGGCACCAACTCCGCCGGCTACACCACGCTCTCCGGCGACCCGAAGGGCGAGGCCGTCCGGGCGCAGCAGCTGTTCAAGGGCCTCGGCACCAACAGCGAGACCTGGTCCGGCGTCATGACCCAGTACTGCGAGGGCGTCGCCACCGGCGCGACCAGCTGCCCGACCGGATCCACCCACGTCGGCTACCCGACCGGCGGCGCGCTGGCCGGCGTCTGGGTCGACGAGTCCGCCGCCGCGCCCAGCCAGGCCAGCGGCAACCAGCTGGCCGCCGAGGCCGTGAAGGCCGCCGGGCACTTCGGCAACACCACGGCCGCGTCCAACCGCAACGCGCAGTACGTGGTGCTGTCGCCGACCGGCACCCACCCGGACGGCTTCAACACCCCGAACGGCGGCTTCTGCGCCTGGCACGACTGGAACGGCGACACCACCCTGACCGGCGGCGCCGCCCCCTCCCCGTACGGTGACGTGGCGTTCACCAACGACCCGTACGTGACCGACATGGGCACCTCCTGCGGCCAGAACTACGTCAACAGCGGCAGCGCGGGCACCCTGGACGGCGTGACCATGGTGTACGGCCACGAGTACTCGGAGACCATCACCGACCAGAACCCGGCGGGCGGCTGGACCGACTCCACCGGGTACGAGAACGCCGACAAGTGCTCCTGGAACGGCGTCGGCGGGACGGGCGGCTCGCAGAACGTGGCGTTCGCGACGGGCACCTTCGCCATGCAGGGCACCTGGTCCAACGGTGTCAGCGGGTGCCAGATCTCGCACGCGATCGTCCACTGACGATCTGATCGCCGGAGCCCCGGGGTGGGCCGTGCGGGCCCGCCCCGGCGCTTCGCCATGTGCTCCCACGGCGTGTGTTCCTACGGTACGACCAGGCCGAACTCGTAGGCCTGGATGACCAGGTGGACCCGGTCGCGGGCGTCGAGTTTGGTGAACAGCCGGGCGACGTGGGCCTTGGCGGTGGCCACGCTGATGGTGAGCTCCGCGGCGATCTCGGCGTTGGACAGGCCCCTGCCGACCAGGGTGAGCACCTCGCGCTCGCGCTCGGTGACGGCCTCGGCGACGGGCCTGCGGGGCTGGGCGGGCCGGGCCGTTCCCTGCGGGCGGGCGGCGAACTCGCCGATCAGCCGGCGGGTGATGCCGGGGGCCAGCAGGGCGTCCCCGGCGGCGACCACCCGGATGCCGTCCAGGATGGTCTCCAGGGCGAGGTCCTTGACCAGGAAGCCGCTCGCCCCGGCCCGCAGCGCGCCGTACACGTAGTCGTCGTCGTCGAAGGTGGTGAGGACGAGGACGTGGGTGGGCAGGTCCGGGTCCGCGGTGATCCGGCGGGTGGCCTCGATGCCGTCCGTACCTGGCATCCGGATGTCCATCACGGCGACGTCGGGGCGCAGCCGGGTGACCAGCTCGACGGCCTCGGCGCCGTCGCCGGCCTCGCCGACCACCTCCAGGTCGGGGGCGTCGGCGATCAGTACGCGCAGGCCGGTGCGGATGAGCGGCTGGTCGTCGACCAGGACGACGCGGATCACGGTCCCACCTCCAGGGGGAGCTCGACGGGGGTCTGCTCGGGGAGCGGCAGGCGGGCGGCGACCAGGAATCCGCCCCCGGAGCGCGGGCCGGCGCTGAACTCGCCGTGCAGCAGGGCGACCCGCTCGCGCATGCCGGCCAGGCCGTAGCCGGTGCCGGGGGTGCCGGTCGCCGTTCCGGCGCCCAGGTCGACCACCGTGACGGCGAGCTCGTGCGGGCCGTACTCGACGGTGACGTGGCAGTCGCGGGTGCCGGAGTGCTTGACCACGTTGGTGACCGCCTCCTGGACGATCCGGTAGGCAGCGAGGTCCACCTCGGGCGGCAGGGTACGGGCTTCGCCGCGGCGGGTGAGCGCGACCCGCACCCCGGCGCCCGCCGCCTTCTTCACCAGCCGGTCCAACTCGCCCAGCCCCGGCACCACTTCGAGCGGCGCGGACTCCCCCTCGCCCTGCCGCAGCGCGCCCAGCATCCGGCGCAGGCCGGCCAGGGTCTCCCGGCTGGTGGCCTCGATCGCCTCCAGGGCGTGGCGGGTCTCGGCGGGCTGGGTGTCCATGACCCGGCTGCCCATGCCGGCCTGGATCGCGATGATGCCGATGTTGTGGGCCACCATGTCGTGCAACTCGCGGGCGATCCGCAGCCGTTCGGCGGTGATGGCCTGTTCGGAGGCCCGGCCGCGCAGCACCTCGGCGTGGGCGCGGCCCTGGTGGACGGTGTTGCCGACCAGCCAGGCGATCAGCACGGTCGCGGCGAAGCCGGCGTAGGCGAACGGGTTGACGGGGTAGTCGTTGACGGCGCCCCAGAGCATCAGCCCGGCGAGGGTGGCGAGCGGTAGCGCCAGGGCGCTCAGCGAGACCCGGCGGGAGCGGGTGGCCGCGCAGTAGCCGACCACCGCGTCGGCGATCAGGAACTGGAGCGGCGCGGTCTCCGGGACGCCCCACATCCCGAGCGCGAAGATGGCACCCGCCAGCGCCACCGCGATGGCCAGCAGCGGCAGCCGGACCAGCAGCGACGCGACCAGGGTGGTGACCACCGCGGTGACCACCAGCGGCATGTCCTCGGGGTTGCCGTGGTACTTGAACAGGTGCTGCAGCTCGTTCTCGCGCGTGAGGAAGCGGAACGCCACCAGGGCCGTCCAGAGCGCCCCCACCCACACGCCCGCGGGCAGACGCCTGAGCAGCGGCGGGCGGGGGTCGGCAGTGATCATGACGCGATGGTAGCCGCGGCCCGGACGGGGCACATTGGCCCGGGGGCGTAAGCCCCGGGGCCAGTGCGGTGGCCCGCGGTTGTGGCCCGCGGCCCGATGCCCGGGCCGGGCTCCGACCGGCAGCGTTGTCCCCGTGATCGAGATCGAACGACTGACCAAGCGCTACGGCGCCACCACGGCCGTCGACCGGCTGACCTTCACCGTCCGGCCGGGCGCCGTGACCGGCTTCCTCGGCCCCAACGGTGCCGGCAAGTCCACCACCCTGCGGATGATCCTGGGCCTCAACACCCCCACCGAAGGCACCGTCACCGTGGCCGGGGCGCCCTTCGCCGGCCGGCCGCGCGGCCTGCGGCACGTCGGAGCCCTGCTGGACGCGGGAGACGTGCACGGCGGGCGCAGCGCCCGGGCGCACCTGTCGGCGCTGGCCCGCAGCAACCGCATCCCGCTCGGGCGGGTGGACGAGGTCCTGGCGGAGGTCGGCCTCGGCAAGGCCGCCGGGCGGCGGATCGGCGGCTACTCGCTGGGCATGAAGCAGCGTCTGGGCATCGCCGGCGCGCTGCTCGGCGACCCGCCGGTGCTGCTCTTCGACGAGCCGCTGAACGGGCTGGACCCGGAGGGCGTGCTCTGGGTGCGCGGGCTGTTCCGGCGGCTCGCGGACGAGGGACGGACGGTGTTCGTCTCCAGCCACATGATGGCCGAGATGGAACACACCGCCGACCACCTGGTGGTGATCGGACGCGGCCGGCTGATCGCGGACCAGAGCCTCGCGGAGTTCTCGGCCCGCAACGCGGTCTCCTCGGTGGCCGTGCGGGCGCCCGAACTCGCCACGCTGGTCGAGGCCTTGCGCGCCGAGGGGGCCGACGTCGTCCTGCCGGAGGAGCAGTTCGGGATCGTCACCGGGATGCCAGCCGCGCGGATCGGTGAACTCGCCCTGCGGCACGGCGTGGTGCTGCACGAGCTGGCCGCCCGGACCGCGTCGCTGGAGTCGGCGTTCATGTCCCTGACCGCCGACAGTGTCGAGTACCTGGCTGGAGACGCCCGATGAGCACCGCGACCCTCGATCTCACCGCCGAGCCGGCGCCGCGATTCTTCGACCTGCTCGCCGCCGAGTGGATCAAACTGCGCTCGCTGCGCTCCACCTACTGGGTGCTGGCGCTGGCCTCGCTGGTGGCGATCGCGATCAACGTGAACGCCGTCCACACCGACCTGACGTACATCGACCACCCGCCGCCGCGGATGCCCGGCCAGCCGCCGTACACCTACGACCCGCTCTTCCACGGCCTCAACAACATCGCGAGCGACCTGATGGCGGTCGCGGCCGGCAGTCTCGGGGCGATCACCGTGTTCGGCGAGTACACCACCGGACTGATCCGCACCACCTTCGCCGCCGTGCCGGACCGCCGGGGCGTGATCGCGGCCAAGGTGCTGCTGATCGGCGGGATCACCGCGCTCGCCGGGATCGTGGTGTCGGCGGTCTCCTTCTTCACCATCAACGCGATGCTGGCCTCCCGGCACGTCGGGCTCTCCGTCACCGACGAGGGCTGCCTGCGGGCCGTGCTCGGCTACGCGGCGATCGTGCCGGTCTGCGCGCTGATCGGGATGGCGCTGGGCGCGCTGCTGCGGCACGCCACCGCCTCGATCGTGACGCTGGTGATGCTGATGTTCATCCTGCCCATGATGTTCGGCGGGGACCGCTACCGGTGGCTGAAGGAGATCGGCACCCACCTGCCGCTGGCCACCGTGCAGCGGCTCACCGTCAACCCCAACTCCTCGACCACGATGGGGAAGTACGCGCCGAGCGTGCTGGACTCGTGGATCACCATGGGCGTGTGGGGCGTGGCCGCGGTGGCGGTGACGGTGGTCGTGGTGCGGCGGCGGGACGTGTGACCCGCCTCCTCAGCCGAGGTCGAGCCGCCGCGCGGTCGCGGCGGGCAGCCGGTAGGGGCGCTCGGGCGGCAGCAGCCGCTGCGCCTTCGCCGTCTGCCCGCCCCGGACCAGCGCGGCGACCCGCTGCACCTGCGGGGTGAGGTCGGTGAGCTCGACGACCCACTCCTCGGCGAAGGTGCGGATCAGCGACCGGCCGATGCCCACCTGGATGCTGTAGTGGTTCAGCGCCGCCCCGCGCAGCGACCGCTCCGGATCCCACTGCACATGGACCTCGGCGCGGGCCACCTCGTCCGGGTGGGCGGTGGTCAGCACGGCGCGGGCGAGCGCCTCCTCCCAGCCCTCCCGGGTGATCCGCACCGCCAGCACCCTGGTCTGACCGGGCTTCTGCGCCCAGTTGCTGCGGTGCATCAGCCAGCGGAACGAGGGCTTGATCCACGTCATCCGGTGGAAGCCGAACGGCGCCACGAACCGGCCCGCCGCCAGGGCCGCGTCGGCGACGGCCGGCGGGTAGGCCTGGTAGAGCACGATCGTCCGGGTGTCGTGGTCGGCGCGGATCTCGCGCAGTGCGGTCATCTCGCGGCACCCCCTTCGACCCGGCACGCTGCCAGGCGGGGCGGTGCGGTGCAACGGGATTACCGGGCGTCGCCAGGGCGTGCCGGACAGGTCTCAGGGGGCGGTCTGCGCGCCGCTCGGCCCGTGCCCGGCCCCGCCACGGCGCCTCGGCTCAGGCCACGGCCGCCTTGGTGCGGAAGGCGCCGAGGGTCGCCGCCGGGACACCACAGCCGGGGAGGAAGGAGGCCGCGCCGCCGTGGTGGGTGTGGACCCGGTCGAGGAAGACCGACATGGCCTCGGCCGGGGCCTCCAGGAGGGGCGCCGGGATGGTGAGGTTGCGGCCCCGGGAGTCGGTGACGCGGGAGGTGGTGCGGTCGTTGAGGGCGGTGCGGTGGCGTTCGGCGAGGCCGGCGAAGATCTGCGGGAGGGCGTCGGCGGTGCGGGTGTAGTCGGCGACGATGCGCTCGGCGGGGACGCCGAGGAGGTCCAGCAGGAGGGCGATCAGCAGGCCGGTGCGGTCCTTGCCGGCGGCGCAGTGCAGCAGGACGGCGCCGGGGCGGACGGTGGCCTCGACGGCTGCGGCCACCGCCGCGGGCGCGGACTCGGCCAGCAGGACGTAGAAGTCGCCCAGGTCGGCGGCCGTGGCCATGGTGCCCATCCGGGCGGTGAGGGCCTCGGTGGCGGGGTTCACCGGGGCGGCGACGACGGCTATCCCGGCGGCTTCGACGGCGGCCCAGTCGGCGGGGTCGGTCTCGCGCGGGTCGCGCAGGTCCACGACGGTGCGGATGTCGCAGCCGCGCAGCTGGGCGACGGTGGCCTCGTCGGCGGCCGGGAACGGCTGGGCGGAGCGGTACAGCACACCGGGGCGGATCCGCCGGCCCTCGGGGTCGCCGAGGGCGGCGGCGTCGCGGAAGTTGACCAGGGACATGCGGGAGGCCTTTCGGTGGAGCCGCACCCGGGACGAGACGGGGACATCCGCAGGCGCGCGGAGAGACGTCTAGATGTGTAACCCCTCCGGGGCCCGCCGGGCAAGCCTCGATCGGTGCAGGCCTCGGCCGGTGCGGGCCTCGATCGGTGCTTGCCTCCGTCCCGCTCCCGTCGCCCGGCCGCGGCGCCCCGAGGGGCACGGCGACGGCGCGCCGGCGCCGTCCGTGCGGCGGCGGATCGACGGCAGCGGCGCACGCTCCGTCCCACGCGTCCGCGACCGGTGGCGCGGGGGCCGCCGCGGCGGTCCCCGCCGGGGGCGTCCCTGATAAATTCAGCGCCGAATGACCAGGCTGCACGGGGGTTGGCAGGACACGGTGACCGAGGAGATCGAGTACGACATACCCGCCGAGCTGGCCGAGGTCTACCTCGTGCTGCTCGCCGACGTCTCCCGCACCGGCCGGCTGCTGCGCCGCGACGAGCTGGAGCGCCTGCGCACACTCGGCGAGCACTGCGCCGAGGCCGGCTACGGGCTGCGCGAGGTGGTGTCGCACTGTCTGGCCGCGGCCCGGCGGGCCTGGCAGACCCTGCCCGGGACGACGGCCACGAGCAGCGTCACCGAGCTGCGCGGGATGGGCGACGCGGTGCTGGCCACCACCCACGCCGCACTGGCCGCGCTGGGCGAGGGCCACGAGCGGGCGCAGCGCCTCGCCGTCCGCCAGGAGGAGGCGGCCCGGCGGGAGTTCATCGACGACCTGCTGTTCGGCCGCAGCGACCTCGGGCTGCTCGCCGAGCGTGCGGAGCGGTTCGGGCTTCGGCTGGCGGGCGCGTACACGGTGGCGGTCGCGGTGGGCGACGAACCGTTCGCGGACGTGCATCCACTGGTGCACCGGGTGGAGCGGGAACTGGCCGGACGGTTCGGCGAGCGGGACGTGCTGCTGGCCAGCAAGGACGGTCGGCTGGTGTGCATCGCCCCGGACTCCGAGCGGGCCGTGCTGGAGGCCTTCGCCGAGCTGACACTGCGCCCCGGCCCCGGCTACCGTCCGGTGCGGCGGGTGGCCACCGGCCGCCGGCACTCGGGGCCGAGCGGGGTGCCACGCAGCTACGAGGAGGCGCTGGGCGCGCTGGACTACGCGCACCGGCTGGACCTGCCGGCCCAGCAGCTGCGGGCCGAGGAGCTGCTGGTCTTCCCCGTGCTGATGCGCGACCGGGCGGCCATGGCCGACCTGGTGCGCAGCGTGCTCGGCCCGCTGACCGAGGCACGCGGCGGCGCCCGTCCGCTGCTGGACACCATCGCCGTGCAGGCGGAGGCCGCGTACGTGAACGCGGAGGCGGCGCGCCGGCTGGGCCTGAGCGTGCGCACCCTGAGCTACCGGCTGGAGCGGATCAAGGCGCTCACCGGGTACGACCCGGCGGACGCGCTCCACCGCTTCACCCTGGAGACGGCGGCCATGGGGGCACGGCTGCTGAACTGGCCGGAGCAACCGCTGTAGTCCCGCGGCGCCAAACCTGCGGGGCACCGCTGCGACCGTCCGGCGGCCGTCCTGTTGCCGGGCTGTTGCAGTGTCACGCGGGCCGCATGTACCAGGGTGTCAAGAGGGCGTAAAAATTGCCGGATCCTGGCAATGTGCCGCGGGCCCCGGCGCTGCCATGATCTCCTCGGTGCCGAAGCGCGGCGCCGGCGGAAAGACGGGGGAGTGTGGCCGGGATGGGGGGATTCTTCGCGGCCGCGCTGGCCTTTCCGACGGCGCTGTTCAGCTTCGCGCTGGTGGTGGTGGTCGGGTACTGGTTGCTGATGCTGTTCGGCGGCCTGGTGCCCGGCGCCGTGCACGGGGGGCACGGCGGCGGGCACCACGTGGACGTCGGGCACGCGGGGCACCACCTGGGTGCCGGGCACGGGGGGCACGCCGGAGATCCGGGGCACGGCGGCGGGGGGCACGGCGGCGACGGGGGATCCGACCGGCACGGCGCCGGCCACCACACGGGCGTGCTGGACGCGCTGGGGCTGGGCGGGGTGCCCGTGACGGTGGCGGTGTCGCTGCTGGTCGCGCTCGCCTGGTTCGTCAGCCTGGCCGGCACCGTCCTCACCTCGGGGGCACCGGCGCGCGGCGGCGTGTTCGCCGTCGCGCTGGTCGCCTCCTGGGCGGGCACCCGGGCGCTCGTCCGGCCGCTGTCGCGGCTGTTCCCGCAGGACCGGCCGGCCACCCGGGGGGACTTCGTCGGCCGGGTCTGCGTGATCCGGACCGGCCGGGTGACGGCCGACTTCGGGCAGGCCGAGGTCACCGCGGAGGACGGCTCCACCGCGACCGTCCAGGTCCGCACGGCGGAGCCCGAACCGGGCCTGACGGCCGGACGGACCGCCCTGATCTTCGACTACGACGCCGAGGGCGAGCACTTCCTGGTGGCGCCCTTCGATCCGCCGTCCGAACTGACCTGACGATTCGTCACCTTCGTTCACCGCACTTCTCTTTCGCACCAACTCGCCATCTCGTCAAAGGACTCCGTGATGGACACCATCGCCGTGGGTTTCGGCGTGCTCGTCGCCGTCGTGCTGCTCATCCTGCTCGCCATGCTGCTGTTCGTGGGCCGCCTGTTCCAGAAGGTCGAGCAGGGCAAGGCACTGATCGTCTCCCGGACGAAGAAGGTGGACGTGACCTTCACCGGCGCGATCGTCCTCCCGGTGCTCCACAAGGCCGAGTTGATGGACATCACCGCGAAGACGGTGGAGATCCACCGGGCCGGCCGGGACGGTCTGATCTGCCGGGACAACATCCGCGCGGACATCCGGATCTCGTTCTTCGTCCGGGTGAACAAGACCGTCGAGGACGTCATCAAGGTCGCGCAGTCGATCGGCACCGCCCGGGCCAGCGACCCGCAGGCGATCCAGGAGTTCTTCGCCGTCAAGTTCGCCGAGGCGCTCAAGACCGTCGGCAAGCAGCTGGACTTCACCGACCTGTACACCCACCGGCACGAGTTCCGGGACCAGATCATCGCGGTCATCGGCACCGACCTCAACGGTTACACCCTTGAGGACGCGGCCATCGACCACCTGGAACAGACCCCGATGAGCCAGCTGGACGCCGACAACATCCTGGACGCCCAGGGCATCCGCAAGATCACCGAGCTGACCGCGATCGAGCACGTGCGCACCAACGAGTACCAGCGCACCGAGCAGAAGGAGATCACCCGGCAGAACGTGGACGCCCGGGAGGCCGTCCTGGAGCTGGAGCGCCGGCAGGCCGACGCCGAGATCCGCCAGCGCCGCGAGATCGAGACCCTGCGCGCCAAGGAGGACGCGGTGATCGCCCGGGTGCAGGAGGAGGAGCGGCTGAACGCCCAGACCGCGTTCCTGCGCACCGAGGAGCTGCTCGGGGTGCAGCGGGAGAACCAGGCCCGCGAGGTCGCGGTGGCGCAGAAGAACCGCGAACGGGTGATCGCGGTGGAGAACGAGCGGATCGAGAAGGACCGCCTGTTGGAGGTCGTCGGCCGCGAGCGGGAGACCCAGCTCGCCACGATCGCCAAGGAGAAGGAGGTCGAGTCCGCCAGGCGCGAGGTCGCCGACGTGGTCCGCGAGCGGGTCGCGGTGGACCGCACCGTCGCCGAGCAGGAGGAGGCCGTCAAGACGCTGCGCGCCACCGAGGAGGCCGAGCGGGTGCGCAAGGCCGTCGTGATCCAGGCCGAGGCCGAGGCGCAGGAGAAGCTGGTCAAGGACATCAAGGCCGCCGAGGCCGCCGAGCAGGCCGCCGCGCACAGGGCCCGCGAGGCGCTGGTGCTGGCCGAGGCCCGTCAGCAGGCCGCCGAGCTGGACGCGGCCGCCAAGATCCGGATGGCCGAGGGCATCCGGGCGGAGGCCGCCGCCGAGGGACTGGCCCGGGTCCAGGTCCGCGAGCAGGAGGCCGCGGCGGTGGAGAAGGTCGGCCGCGCCGAGGCCGCCGTCCAGGCCGAGAAGGCCAAGGCCGCCGCGCTGGAGATCGGCGGAAAGCTGAAGGCCGAGGCCGAGGGCCTGACCGAGAAGGCCGCGGCGATGGCCAAGCTGGACGAGGCCTCGCGCGGGCACGAGGAGTACCGCCTGCGGCTGGCCGCCGAGAAGGACGTCCGGCTGGCCGGGCTGGACACCCAGCGGCAGATCGCCGAGGCCCAGGCGGCGCTGGTCGCGGCCGGGTTGGAGAAGGCGAAGATCGACATCGTCGGCGGGGACTCGGTGTTCTTCGACAGGCTGGTGCAGTCGGTGTCGGCCGGCAAGAGCGTGGACGCCTTCGTCGGCCACTCACAGACCGCGCAGACCCTGGCCGGGCCCTGGCTGGACGGGCGGGCCAGCTTCACCGAGGACCTCACCAGGGTGCTCTCCTCGGTCTCCACGGCCGACGTACAGAACCTGACGGTGTCCGCGCTGCTGATGAAGCTGATCGGCTCGGGGGCGGGCGACCAGGCCGGCCAGCTGCGCCGACTGCTGGATTCGGCGCGGCAGCTGGGCGTCGCGGAGACCCCGATCGGGACGCTGGCCGGTGGCCTCGCCTCCGTGAACGGCTCCAAGTGACCCGCTGCCCGCCGAGCAACCGAGTCGACCGATTCAACTGAGCCAACTGAGTCAACTGAGTCAACTGAGGAACGTGACCGTGACCGTGGACGCCCTCGACGCCCGGCTCGACGCCGGAACCTACGAGGTCCTGCGCGACCGGCTCGCCCGAGCCGCCGCCGAACTCGCCGACCGGGCCCAGGCGTTGAAC
>NZ_JBHVFE010000143.1:0-18885 GCF_042801945.1 Kitasatospora sp. NPDC057542 | reverse complement strand
CTGACAGATGACAGCTGACAGATTTCGAAATCTGTCAGCTGTCATCTGTCAGTCGTCGATCGTCGGCTGCCGTCTACTGCCCGTTACTCGTCACCCGCCCCGGTCGGCGGCTGGGTGCGTCGGGGGTTCGGTCGGGGGGTGCACCTGCGGCTCGGTCAGTGGCTCAGCTGCGCCACTGGAACACGATCTTCGTCCAGGTGGATCCGGGGCACTTGCCCCAGACCGACCAGGCCTGCGGTCGCGCGCCGATCCACAGGCCGGTGGTGTGCGAGCCGTCGGCGCAGTAGGTGATGGTGCGCAGTTGCCCGGAGTAGACGTAGCAGTAGCCCTCCCAGCGCCAGCCGTAGTTGGCGGTGATGGCGCAGCGGTAGGCCTCGGCCGCGATGGTGTTCGAGGTCGCGGCGGTTCCGGGGGTGACGGTCTGATCCTGGATCGTCGCCGCCGCGGCGGCCGGCTGGGCGGTGGTCCCGAGCGCGCTCAGGGCGGCCACGGTGGCCAGTCCGAGCGTGGCGATCTTCCTGGCGATGCAACCTCGCACTGCGGTTCTCCTTGCTGAGGGTTTCTCGTCGGGTGGAGTGTCCCGACCTCCGGGGTGTCCGCGCGGAGGTCAAGTCCCGTCTCCCGTACGACTGGTGACGTATTGCATACGAATGGCTGCGCACGGTGAGACGGCGAACTATGATGTGACCTGTGTCACAGGTCATCCGGTTGGCCCGCGGCCCCTGCGGCCAGGCCGGACCAGGTGCTCGGGGTGCCGATTTCCGGGGAGAGCGGCATGGCGGACTGCAGCGGTCGGAATGCGGGCGGCGGACGGGAAAAGGGCTTCGGTCCGAACGGGAGCGGCGGTCAATCGGCCGAATTCAACCGGGTGTTCATCGATCTGCTGCCCAGGCTCCACCAGGCGGCAGTCTCCCTCGCCGGCGGTCCGGTCGGCGCCGGGGACGTCGTCCATGACGCGTACCTCCGGATCGCCCGCCGGCCGGAGCGCTTCCTCGGCCACCCGCAGCCTTACGCCTACGCGTTCACCACGATGGTGAACATCCTGCGCGACCAGTGGCGCCGGGAGCGCCGGCAGGTGTCGATGCCCGAGGTGCCGGAGGCGGGCGACGCCGGCGAGCGGGGCCAGGCGGCGCCCGATCCCCGGTCCGGCGGGATGGGCGAGTTGCAGGCGCGCTGGGAGGTGCTCCGGCTGCTGGACTTCCTCACCGTCAAGCAGGCCCGTGCGGTGGTCCTGGTGGACCTCGACGGCTACAGCGTCGACGAGGCCGCCGAGCTGCTCGGGCTGCACCGCAGCACGCTGGCCGTCACCCGGCGTCGCGCCCACGGCCGGCTGCGCGCCGTCCTCCAGCGGGAGCGCGAATGGGAGCGGCAGGCGGGGCGTGAACGGGAGCGCGAGCGCGGGCGGAGCTGAGGGTGCGGCGGTGGATGGGGTCGCTGCCCGACGCACCGAACTGACAGCAAGTCAGCTGATGCGCCACCTCGGCCCGTACCCTGCGAATCGTGATCACGCACGAGGACGGCCGCCTGCGCGCACTGGCCGACGACGGCCGCTGGCCCGAGCTGCTCACCGCCTACCGGCAGGGCCGGGCGGCGGCCGTGGCGGAGGCGGGGGAGGAGACCGCGGCCGCGCTGACGGCGCCGCTCGGCCACCTGATCGCCTACGCGGCGCCGCCCGAGCTGGCCGTCCGGCTCTTCGACCGGGACGGCGGTGCGGGAACGGCTGCCGGGGTGGCCGACCACGACGCCGGCCCGCTCTGGGAGGTGCTGGCGACCCGGCACTCCTGGTTGCGGCTGGCCCCGCTGCTCGGCCCGGCCGGGGTGCGACGGCTGGTCGCGCACACCCGGGCGCTGCTCGGCGAGGACCTCTCGCACCAGGCCGAGTCCGATCCGGAGGGCGTGCCGCTGCGCTTGGAGCCGTGGGAGGCGGCGGGCTGGGACGAGGCGGCCCGGGTGCGCGAGTACCTGCCCGGCGGGGGCGCGCGCAGCGCACTGCTGACCCTGCCGGCCAGCCGGGAGGGCCTGGGCGAGGTGGAACTTCCCCCGGCGGGGCGGTCGGGTGGGCGGCCGGACGGGCCGCGGGTCACCCGGGCACTGGCCGGACTGGGCGCGCTCGCGCCGTGGGCGGAGACGGCCTGCGTCCGCGGCCAGGCCCCGGCGGCGGCCGCCCTGATGGCCCGCGACCGGCGGGTGGTCGGCGGCCATCTGCCGTTCGCGCTCGCCTACCCGGCGCTGGTGCGGGCCGCTTCCGTGGGGCGGACGCAGGGCTGTGCGCACGGGCGGCTGGGGATGTGGCGGGCCCTGGCCGCGATGGCCGCGATGGCCGGGGCGGACGGTCCGGACGGGACGGGCAGGGTGGACCGGGGCGCGGTGAATGCGCTGGTGGCCCGCATGCGCTGTTTCACCTGGCAGGAGCCTTCGGCCGGGCTGCACCACCTGCACGTCGCGCTGGAGGATCCGGCGAGCGGGGTGGCCTGGGTGGTCAGTGGCTCCCAGGAGCTGTGACGGGCCCGGAGCCCGGTCGGGCCCGGAACGCCGGTCGCGTGGAAGAGCCCGACCGGACGGGAAGACGAAGACCCCCGGTCCGGCGCCTTTCCGGGGGTTGGATAGGAGGCGCCGGACCGGGGGAGTGCGAGGGCCGCTGCCGGGCTCAGACGCCGGCGGGGGCGACGCCCTGGGCGGGGACGGCCTCGGGGGCGGAGGCTGTGGAGTCGTCCGACGCGGAGGCGGGTCCGGCGGGCCCGCCGTGGGCGTCGACCAGCGTCAGCTCGTCGAACGGCAGCTCGCCGGCCAGCACCCGCCGGGCACGCGCGGCGTCGAGTTCGCCGGTCCAGTGTCCGATCAGCACGGTCGCGACGGCGTTGCCCGCGAAGTTGGTGAGCGCGCGGGCCTCCGACATGAAGCGGTCGATGCCGACGATCAGACCGACGCCGTCCACCAGAGCGGGCTTGTGTGACTGGAGCCCGCCCGCGAGAGTGGCCAGTCCGGCGCCGGTGACCCCGGCCGCGCCCTTGCTCGCGATCACCATGAACACCAGCAGCGAGAGCTGCTCGCCGAGCGACATCGGCTTGTCCATCGCCTCGGAGATGAAGATCGAGGCCATGGTCAGGTAGATGGCGGTGCCGTCGAGGTTGAAGCTGTAGCCGGTCGGCACGGTGATGCCGACGACCGGGCGGCTGACGCCCAGGTGTTCCATCTTGGCGATCAGTCGGGGCAGTGCGCTCTCGGACGAGGAGGTGGAGAGGATCAGCAGGAACTCGCGGCCGAGGTACTTCAGCAGCGCGAACACGTTGACCCCGGCAACCAGGCGCAGCAGCGTGCCCAGCACCACGACGACGAACAGCACGCAGGTGACGTAGAAGCCGATCATGATGACGGCCAGGCTCTTCAGCGCGGCGGTGCCGGTGGCCCCGACCACGGCCGCCATCGCCCCGAAGGCGCCGATCGGCGCGACCCACATGATCATCGACATGACCCGGAAGACCAGCCGCTGCACGTGCTCGATCCCGCGCAGCACCGGCGCGCCGGCCTGGCCCATCGCCTGGAGTGCGAAGCCGATGAGCAGGGCGACCAGCAGGGTCTGGAGCACCTTGCCCTGGGTGAGGGCGGAGAGCAGGGTCTCGGGGATCATCCCGAGCAGGAAGTCGGTGGTCGACTGGGCGCCGCCGGCGGCCGCCTGGGCGTGGCCGGACTTGGCGAGCGCGGCGGTCAGGTGGAGGCCGCCGCCGGGCTCCAGGAGGTTGCCGACGACCATGCCGATGGCCAGCGCGACGGTCGACATGGCGAGGAAGTAGCCGATGGCGAGGCCGCCGACCTTGCCGACCTTCGCGGCCTTGGTCACCGAGCCGATGCCCAGGACGATGGTGCAGAAGATCACCGGGCTGATCATCATCTTGATCAGGTTGACGAAGCCCGTGCCGACCGGCTTCAGCTCCACGGCGAAACCGGGAGCGGCCAGACCGACCACCACACCCGCGATCACCGCGGCGATCACCGCGATGTAGAGGTAGTGGGTCCTGTCCTTGGGTCTGGGTCCCGCCGCCGTGGCGGCTCCAGCGATCGACATCTGCGGCTCCCTTGCCGTGCAGTCCTGGCGGCCCCGGGGGATGGGCCGCTCCGACTATGGGCCCAGAGGTGACACAGGTCACGTTTGCGTTCATAGAGTTCATGAACGGTGCGGGTGGTCCGGGAGGCGGGCCCGCGAACGATGCGGGCCGGACGGGCTCTGGGGCCGTCCGGGAGCGTGGTGCACACTGGCAGGCATGTCCCAGCACACCGCCCCCACCGCCCCGCGCCGCCGCTCGCGCCGGCCGACGGGCCGCGGGCCCCGGCGGTTGCCCCGAGGCCTGCCCCACCGCCTGCCCCGAGGCCTGGTCAGATGCCTCCCCCGGCGCCTCGTCCGGAGCCTGGCCGGGCAGCTGTTCGTGGTCCAGGTGGTGATCGTCGCCGCCGTGGTCGCCGGCGGCGCGGTGCTCGCGTACCTCTTCGCCGCCGACCGCACCGAGGATGCCGCCCGTCGCCAGGTCACCGCGGTCGCGCACGCCGTCGCGGACTCGCCGTCCGTCCGGGCCGCGGTCGCCGGGCCGGACCCGACCGCGGTGCTCCAGCCGTACGTCGAGCAGGTGCGGGCCGACACCGGGGTCTCCTTCATCACCGTCATGGACACCGACGGCGTGCGCTGGACCCACCCGCTGCCCGATCAGATCGGCCGGACCTACCTCGGGCACATCGACTGGGCGCTCGCCGGGCAGACCCGCAGCGAGACGTACACCGGCACGCTCGGCCCGTCGGTGCGGGTGGTCACCCCGGTGTGGGACGACCGGCACCGGGTGGTCGCGCTGGTCAGCGCGGGCCTCACGGTGGAGTCGATCTCCGCGCAGCTGAGCGGTCCGCTGCTCGCCCTGGTCGGGGTGGCGGTGGCCGCGCTCGCGGTCGGCGGCGTCGGCACCTACCTCGCCAACTCCCGGCTGCGGCGGCACACCCACGGAATGGGGCCGGACGAGCTGAGCCACCTCTACGAGTACCACCAGGCCACCCTGCACGCGGTGCGCGAGGGGCTGGTCCTGCTGGACCGCTCGCACCGGGTGGTGCTGTGCAACGACGCCGCCCGTGAACTGCTCGGTCTGGCAGGCGACCTGGACGGCCGCCCGGTGGCGGGGCTGGGTCTGCCGGAGGCGCTGGTGGCGGCCGTGCTGAGGGAGGAGCCGGTCCGGGACGAGGTGCACCTGACCGCCGAGCGGGTCGTGGTGCTGAACACCTCCACCATCGGCACCGGAAACGGTCTCGGCAGGGTGGTCACCCTCCGGGACCACACCGAACTCCAGGCGCTCAGCGGCGAGTTGGACTCCGTACGCGGCTTCACCGAGGCGCTCGGAGCGCAGGCGCACGAGGCCGCCAACCGCTTGCACGCGGTGGTCTCGCTGATCGAACTCGGCCGACACGAGCAGGCGGTGGAGTTCGCCACGGCCGAGCTCGAACTCGCCCAGCAGCTCACCGACCGGGTGGTCGCGGCGGTGAGTGAGCCGGTGCTGGCCGCGCTGCTGCTCGGCAAGGCGGCCCAAGCCGCCGAACGGGGCGTGGAGTTGACCCTCACCGAGGACAGCCGGATCGACGACGGGGTGCTGCCGCCCGGGCTCTCCGCGCGGGACCTGATCACCGTGCTCGGCAACCTGATCGACAACGCCGTGGACGCCGCCATCGCCGGTGCGGCCGGGAGCACCGTCCCGCCGGAGGTCACCGTCACGGCGCGGATCGCCGGCCGCCGGGACTGCGGCGGTCGGGACTGCGGCGGCGATGGTGCGGGAGCGGACGGTGACTGCCTGCTGCTGCGGGTCGCCGACACCGGTCCGGGGATCGCCCCGGGCGCGGTCGACGACGTGTTCCGGCGAGGCTGGAGCACGAAGCAGGACGGTCACGGTCACGGGCTCGGGCTGGCGCTGGTCGCCCAGACCGCCCGGCGCAACGGCGGCACCGTCGAGGTCGGACGGGAGCGCGGCGCGGTGCTCACCGTGCGGCTGCCGCTGGGCGGACAGACGGCAGGGCCCGCCGGCGGGGCGGGGGAGTCCACCGGCGAGCCGCGGGAGACCACTGGCCGGGAGCAGGAAGGGGCCCTGGTGTGAGCAGCGCCGCCGACACCGCCGCCGCGACGGGGATCTCCGTCCTGGTGGTCGAGGACGACCCGGTGGCCGCCGCCGCGCACACCCTGTACGTCCGGCGGGAGCCCGGCTTCCACGCCGCGGGGACGGTCCACAGCTGTGCCGACGCGCTGCGCTTCCTGGACCGGGCCCGCGCCGCCGGGACGCCCGTCGACCTCATCCTGCTGGACCTCTACCTGCCGGACGGCCACGGGCTCCAGCTCTGCCGCACGTTGCGCGCGACCGGCCACGGCGCCGACGTCATCGCGGTGACCTCGGCCCGCGACCTCGCCATGGTCCGGCAGGCGGTCTCCGCGGGCGTCGTGCAGTACCTGCTGAAACCGTTCAGCGCGGCCGCCCTGCACGACCGCCTGGACCGCTACGCCCGCTACCGGGACAGCCTCGGGCGCACCGGCGAGGCGACCGGGCAGGAGGAGGTCGACCAGGCGCTCGCCCTGCTCCGCACGCCGGAGCGCACCACTCTGCCCAAGGGGCTGTGCGCGCCCACCCTGGACGCCGTCGCCTCGGTGCTGCGCGAGGCGGCCACCGGGCTGTCGGCGGCGGCCGCGGGCGCCGCCGCCGGGGTCTCGCGGATCACCGCGCGGCGCTACCTGGAGCACCTGGTGGAGACCGGGTGCGCGGTGCGGGAGCCGCAGTACGGGAGTGTCGGGCGGCCGGAGCTCTGCTACCGGTGGCGGGGGCGGGGCTGACGTCGGTGGGGCCGGGGCCGGCGGCCGACGGGGTTTCGGGGTCCCACGCCGTGACCTTTCCGCGCGGTGCTCGTTTGGGGAACCGGGGGAGGTTCACTCGCTCGGGTGGTTTCGGGGCCCCGAGGACATTCCGCCAGGTCAAGGTCAGTAAAGTTAGGCTTACCTAACTTCCTCTGGGGGTCCCTCGTGTCGCTCGCTGCCGTATCCGCCCAGGCCGCCTCCGCAGCCCCGGCCGCCGGTGAAGCCATCCTGCGCCGTCAGCGCGTCCGCGAGTCCGCCGCCAGAACGTACGCCCGCTCCTTCCCGATCGTCCCGGTCCGCGCCAACGGCATGACCGTCGAGGGCGCCGACGGACGGCGCTACCTGGACTGCCTCTCCGGCGCCGGAACACTCGCCCTCGGCCACAACCACCCGGTGGTGCTGGAGGCGATCCGCCGCACCCTCGACAGCGGCGCCCCGCTGCACCTGCTCGACCTCGCCACCGCCGAGAAGGACGACTTCACCAGCGCGCTGTTCGAGAGCCTGCCGGCGGAGTTCGCCGCCCGCGCGCGGGTGCACTTCTGCGGACCGGCCGGGACGGACGCCGTCGAGGCCGCGCTCAAGCTGATGCAGACCGCCACCGGCCGCTCCGGCGCGCTCGCCTTCACCGGCGCGTACCACGGCATGACCGCCGGTGCCCTCGCGCTCACCGGCAACGTCGCCGTCAAGGAGCCGCTGCCGAGCGGCGGCGAGGTCGCCCGGCTGCCCTACCCGTACGGCTACCGCTGCCCGTTCGGGGTCGGCGGCGAGGCGGGCGCCGACCTCGCCGCGACCTACGTGGAGCGGCTGCTGGACGACCCCTCGGGCGGCGTGGTGGCGCCCGCCGCGATGATCCTGGAGGCCGTCCAGGGCGAGGGCGGGGTCGTCCCCGCGCCCGACGGCTGGCTGCGCGCGATGCGCCGGATCACCGCCGAGCGCGGCATTCCGCTGATCGTCGACGAGGTGCAGACCGGAGTCGGCCGCACCGGCGCGATGTGGGCGATCGAGCACAGCGGCGTCGTCCCGGACGCCATGGTCCTCTCCAAGGCCATCGGCGGCAGCCTGCCGCTCGCCGTCGTCGTCTACCGCGAGGACTACGACGGCTGGCGGCCCGGCGCCCACACCGGCACCTTCCGCGGCAACACCCTCGCCATGGCCGCCGGGGCCGCGACGCTGCGCCACGTCGCGGCCAACGGACTGGCCGAGCGGGCCGCCGTCGTCGGCGAGCGGATGGCGGCCCGGCTGCGCGAGCTCGCGGCCGAACTGCCGGTGATCGGCGACGTGCGCGGCCGGGGGCTGATGCTCGGGGTCGAACTGGTCGACCCGGCGGCCGAGCCCGACGCGTGCGGCGCCCGGCCGGCCGACCCGGCGCTCGCGGTGCGCGTCCGGGAGGCGTGCCTGGCGCGGGGGCTGATCGTCGAGCTCGGCGGGCGCCACGACGCGGTGCTGCGGCTGCTCCCGCCGCTGACCATCACCGACGAGCAGGTGGCGGCGGTACTGGAGCGGTTGGCGGAGGCGATCGCAGCGGCCTCCTCCTCCGCGCGCGGGCCGGCGGGTGGGGCGGCGGGTGGGGCGGCGGGTGGGGCGGCGCAGGGTTCGGCGAGTCCGTCGGCGGCCCGGGGGCAGCGATGAGCGGGTCCGGCCCCGGCCCTGCGGGGCTCCCCGGGGATGGCGCCGCCCGGCTCCCCGGGGACGGCTCCGCCATGGACGCCCTGGCAGGCGGCGCGGCCGGGCCGGGCGCGCTCGGACCACTGCTGGCCACCGTCCTCGACTCGCTGGAGACGGGCACCGCCATGCGCTCCGGGCCGCTTCCGGCGGGCAGCCCGGCCGAGATCGCCGCACTCGTCGACGACGCGCTGGCCACCAGTGAAGGACCCGGCGCGCTCGCCCGGCTCACCGAACTGCTCGCCTACGGCGCCGCCGACCCCGCCGACCCGGCCTGCGCCGCGCACCTGCACTGCCCGCCGCTCGCCGTCGCCGCCGCGGCCGACCTCGCGGTCAGCGCCCTCAACCCCTCCCAGGACTCCTGGGACCAGGCTCCCGCCGCCACCGCCCTGGAGAGCGCACTGCTCGCCGAGATCGCCGGGCTGGTCGGCTACGACCCGGAGCGATCCGCCGGCGTCCTCACCTCCGGCGGCACCGAGTCCAACCTCATGGGGCTCATGCTGGCGCGCGACCAGAAGCTCGACGGCATCGTCGAGTTGGACGGCATCCCGGCCGGCGTCCGGCCGTGCATCCTCGCCTCCGAGGCCGCGCACTTCTCCGTCCAGCGCGCCGCCGCCCTGCTCGGCCTCGGCGAGCGGGCCGTCATCCCCGTCCCGGTCGACCGCGGACTGCGGATGCGGGAGGACGAACTGGAACGGGCGATGGCCGAGGCCGGCCGGGCCGGACGGACCCCGATCGCCGTGGTCGCCACCGCCGGCACCACCGACACCGGAGCCATCGACCCGCTACCCGCCACCGCCGACCTCGCCGGACGCTACGGCGCCTGGCTGCACGTGGACGCCGCGTACGGCGGCGGGGCGCTGCTCTCCGACCGGCTCGCCCCACTGCTCGACGGCATCGCCCGCGCCGACTCGGTCTCCCTCGACTGGCACAAGATCGGCTGGCAGCCGGCCGCGGCCGGGGTCTTCCTGGTGCGCCGCGCCGAGACCTACGCGTCGCTCGCCCGCCGCGCCGAGTACCTCAACCCGGCCGACGACGAGCAGGCCGGCTACCCCAGCCTGCTCGGCCGCTCGCTGCGCACCACCCGTCGGGCCGACGCCTTCAAACTCGCCGTCACCCTGCGCACCCTCGGACGCGACGGACTCGGCCGGCTGGTCGACAGCTGCCACGACCTCGCCCGCGCCGCCGCAGACGCCGTCCGCACCGACCCGGCGCTCGAACTCCACGCCGAGCCCGTGCTCACTGCCATCCTCTTCCGCTACCGGCCGCCCGGTGTGACGGACGAGGCGGTGCTGGACGAGACGAACGGCCGCCTGCGGCGCCTGCTGCTGCGCACCGGCCGGGCGGTGATCGGCCGCACCGAACTCCCGGGCGAGGGCCCGGGGCGGGTCCGGCTGAAGCTCACGCTGCTGAACCCCCACACCACGGTGGGGGAGGTCGGCGCGCTGCTGCGGGAGGTGGTGGGCGCCGGCCACAAGGTGGCGGGCGAGCGGGCGGGGTAGGGCGGGCGGGGTAACGGGTGGGTGGCCAGGTGCGCGGCGGCTCCCGGCGCGCAGAGCCCCGGGGTCAGTCGCTCAGGAGGGTCGACCGGGTGAGCTCCCAGGTGTCGGGGTCGGCGGCGACCAGGAGACCGTCCTCGCAGCCGGGGGCCTCCGGGCGGTAGGGGACGCCGTCCAGGCGGGCGGAGACGCCGCCGGCCTCGGTGACCAGCAGGGAGCCGGGGGCGTGGTCCCAGGGGAGGGTGCGCCAGTAGAGGATGAAGTCGAAGCGGCCCTCGATGACGTCCGGGTACTCGATCCCGGCGGCGTGCCGGCCGGGGGAGATCTCACCGAAGGCCGCGATGTTGTCCTGGAGCCGGCGGCGGTGCTCGGCGTCGAGGTAGCGGCTCTTGACCGAGCCGCGCAGCTTCGCGACGTCCTTCGGCGCCGGGGGGCGGGTCAGGCGTACACCGTCGCGCCAGGCGCCGGAGCCCAGTTCGGCGCAGTAGGTGGTGGCGGTGGCGGGCTGCCAGATCCAGGAGGCGACCGTCCGGCCGGAGCGGACCAGGGAGCACATCACGGCGTACTCCGGTCGGCCGGCGACGAAGTTGGCGGTGCCGTCCACCGGGTCGACCAGCCAGACGGCGGGCTCGTCGTGCAGGGCCAGGGCGAGCGAGGGGTCGGCGGCGACCGCCTCCTCGCCGACCACGGGGACGGGCAGCAGCTCGTGCAGCCGGCGGGCGATGATCGCCTCGGCCTCGCGGTCGGCGACCGTCACGACCTCGCCGGGAGCCTTCTCCATCACCTCGCCGGCGGCCAGCGCCCGGAAACGCGGCTCCACCGCCTCGGCCGACGCCTCGGCGAGTATCTCCGCCACCTTGTCCATCAGCACGTTCGCGCTCCCTTCGCTGCAACCACTCTCCCACGAGTGGAGTAAGGGGGCGGCGGCGGACCGGGGTGGTGGACGGTGGGTGCACGGCCGGAGGCGGTCGGTCGACGGTGGGCGGCGAACGGGTTCAGCCGACGGATTTCAGATGACGGCCAACAGCTGACAGCCAACAGATGACAGATAACAGATTTCGAAATCTGTTATCTGTCAGCGCCTCCGTCGCCGCAGCCATGGCCGTCCTGCCCGCGGACCTCCGACGAGGAGCGCCTGCGGCGGGTCTGACGGCCCGTCCACAATCCTGCCGCACAGCATGGTTCGCTGTCGGTGGCATCGGCTATGGTCACCGGCGTGATCGATTCCACCATGCGGGTCCGGATCGCCCGCCCCTCGCGCGACCTCGCGGCGGCCGAGCGCTTCTACGTCGGCGGCCTCGGCCTCGCCGTGCAGTGGCGCAGCACCGAGCGGGTGTCCGGCAAGCACGACCTGCTGATGGTCGGCCCACCCGACGGCAGCTGGCACTTCGAGCTGACGCACGACCCTGAGCGGCCGCTGGAGCCCACCCCGACGGTGGATGACCTGTTCGTCGTCTACCTCGGCACCCCGGTCGGCGAAGGCCTGGTCGCCCGGCTGGAGGAAGCCGGCGGCACTCGGGTCGAGGCCCACAACCCGTACTGGGACGAGTGCGGCGTGACGATAGCCGATCCGGACGGCTACCGGCTGGTCCTCTGTTCCCGTACCTGGGGCGCCTGAGCGCCCGTCTACCGGGGCGACTGACCAGCCGTACCCGTTCGGCTTCCCGTGCGCGGCGCGGGGCCGGGCGCCCGTCCCCCGGCCCCGCCAGGCAGCACCGCCACACCCCGGTCCAGGTCCACGCCGAGGTGCGGCGGCGCTCCGGCCCGTGCGTCGTCCCGCTGCGCGAGCTGCTCCCGCTTCTGCTCGACCTGCACCTGCTTGCCCGGGCTGAACAGCGCGTGCAGCTCCTCCAGCCCGCCGGCGCCCGTCCCGGCGCCGGGTCCGCGCCCTCGCGGCCGTGACGAGGACTCGCCCCACACCTGCCACGCCGCCAGCAGGACGAGCCCCAGCACCGCCGCGACCGCCGCCGACACACCCACGATCAACCCCATGCCCGCTCAACGCGGCCGCGGGGCCGCGGTGTTCCCTCCGGGCGAAACACGGGCCCACTGTGGCGAAAGCGCTTGGGCGGGCGGCGGGCCCACCGGATACGCTGCCGGACGAACCGGAAGGAGCGTCCCTCACCATGACCGTGCGCGGAACCCTCGTGGACATCCCGACGGCGGACGGCACCGCCGACGCCTACCTCGCCCACCCCGACGACGACCGGGCCCACCCGGGCGTCATCCTCTACACGGACGCCTTCGGGCTCCGGCCGCACATGGAGAGCATGGCCGACCGCCTGGCCGCGGCCGGATACACCGTGCTCGTCCCCAACCTCTACTACCGCAACGGTCGCGCGCCGGTCGTCGAACTGCCGGAGCTCATCGACGTGGACCAGGCCGGCGAACTCTTCGCCAAGCTCGTCCCGCTGCTCAACACCCTCACCCCGGAGGTGACCGCCCGCGACGCGGACGCGTACCTGCGTTGGCTCGCCGAGTCCCCGCTGGTCCAGGACGGCCCGGTCGGCCTGACCGGATACTGCCGCGGAGCCCTGCTGGCGCTGCGCACGGCCGCCAGCCACCCCGACCGGATCGCCGTCGCGGCGGGATTCCACGGCGGCAGCCTCGCCACGGAGAGCCCGGACAGCCCGCACCTGGGCGCCGACCGGATCACCGCCGAGCTGTACTTCGGCCACGCGGACGAGGACCCCGCGCTGCCGCCCGAGCAGATCGACCGGCTTTCCGCGGCCCTCACCGCCGCCGGCGTCCGGTTCCGGGCGGAGGTCTACGCCGGCGCCCTGCACGGCTACACCCAGGCCGACACCAGCCGCTACGACGCGGCGGCCACCGAGCGGCACTGGGAGGCGCTGCTCGGAGTGCTGAAGCGGGTCCTGCCGACCTGAGGCCGTCCTGCCGACCTGAGGCCGGGCGGCCGATCGGTGGACCGGCCGATTGGCTGACCGGCGGACCGATTTTCCTGCCGACCGGCTGACCAGACGCCTGCTCGGCCGGTCGCAGGCCGTTCCTGGCCAGGGCCGGGCAAGCAGGGGCGAACGACGGATTCAGGGGGGACGCGCGTCAACACCAGTCGGGGCGGGTGGGGGAAACCGGCCGGGCCGGGCCTGCGGGGCGTCCAGGAGGCCATCGCGCGGGCGCTCGGCGAGCACCTGCCCGGCGGCGTGCGCACCGGCGAACTGGACCGCGGCGGGCGGGCGTTGCGCTGGTCGGAAGCAGGCCAGGGAGGTGTCGCCCCGGTGGTGCTGATCGCAGGCTCCGGAACATCGGCGCTCACCTGGTCGGATGGCCTGCCCGAACTCGCCCGGTGCGGACGGGTCGTGGCGTACGACCGGGCCGGGATCGGCGCCGACGTCGCCCGGACCGGCGGAGGTGCTCGACCGGGCCGAGGCGGCCGTGATCGCGTACCGGCACCAGCGGCGGACCATCCTCGCCGAGCATCGGCTGACCGCCACTGCCGTCCCTGAGATCCGACGGCGCCGAGCCGTGGCGCCGCCGCCCGAGGTGCCGCTGGTGGTCCTGAGCGCGACCCAGGGGTTGCCCAGGGCGATGCGCGTCCGCTGGACCGCCCTGCAGAGGGGCATCGCGACGAATGCCGTCCGGGGAACGCACGGCTCGGTCCACGGCGCCGGTCACACCATCCAGGCCGACCGGCCCCAGGCGGTCGTCGCGGCCGTCCGGGAAGCAGCGGACCGCGTCCGATACTTCCTCAAAGAATGACAACTCGTGCCCAATTCCTTTTCGGGCCTGCACTGCTGAGCCCGCGACACGCTCTGGCACACTGTGTGCCGACGACCTGCCGGGGCGGGTCACGACACGGGGGAGCAGGAGTATGAGCGGGGCGGGCACCGTGCTCGGCGGGCGGTACGAGCTGGTCGAGAAGATCGGCGGCGGCGCCATGGGCTCGGTCTGGAAGGCCGAGGACACGGTGCTGGCGCGGCGGGTCGCGGTCAAGATCCTGCGCTCGGAGCTGCTGGAGGACGACACCTCGGCCCAGCGCTTCCGCCGCGAGGCCCAGCTGGTCGCGGCGGTCGACCACCCCGGCGTGGTGGGCGTCCACGACTACGGCGAGAGCGGCGGGGACGGCGAGGAGCGCTGCGCCTACATCGTCATGGAGCTGATCGACGGCCGCCCACTGGACCGGGTGCTCAGGGACACCGGCCCGATGACCGTCGAGCGCACCCTCGGCCTGGTGGCCGGCGCCCTGGACGCGCTGCACGCCGCGCACCAGCGGGAGATCGTGCACCGGGACATCAAGCCGTCCAACCTGATGGTGCGCACCGACGGGCGGGTGGCCATCACCGACTTCGGCATCGCCCGGGCCCTCGCCAGTACCAAGCTCACCGCCCCGTTCTCGATCATCGGCACCGCGCTCTACATGTCCCCGGAGCAGGCCGAGGGCGCGGACCTCGGGCCGGCCACCGACCTCTACTCGATCGGCGTGGTCTGCTACGAGCTGCTGGTCGGCGAGCCGCCGTACTCCGGTGACGGGCCGCTCCAGATCGCGCTCAAGCACGTCAACCAGCCGGTGCCGGAACTGCCGGACACCTTCCCGGCGCCGGTGCGGGCGCTGGTCGCCCGGGCGCTCGCCAAGAAACCCGAGGAGCGGTACGCGGACGCCGCCGAGATGGCGGCGGCGGCCCGTGCGGCGCTCGCGGGGGAGGGCGTCGCGGGAGGCGAGCAGGCGGCCGGGAAGGCCGGGGTGGCCGACAGCCGGACCATCGCGCTCCGGCCCGGTGCCGATGGGGTGGCCAAGGGCGGCGTGGCGGAGCCGGTCAAGGGCGGTGCCGTCGAGCCGGCCGGGGCGGGGGCCGTGGTGGTGCCCGCCGCGGGCGGCACACCGGTACCGGCCGAGGTCGCGAAGGTGGAGCCGCAGGCGCCGACCGAACCCGGCCGCCGGCGGCCGCGGCGCACTCTGCTGGTGCCCATCGTCATCCCCGTCGTCATCTCGATGGGCACGGCGACCGTCCTGCTGATCGACCGCGGTTCCGGCAGCTCCGACGCGGCCCTGCCGCCCGCTGTCCAGCCGACCGTGGTGGTCACCGCCCCCGCGAACCCGGGCACCGCCGCCTCGGCGGCCACCACCACGCCCGCCACCCCGGCACCGACCGACACCCCGGCGGCCACTCCGGGCCCCGGCCAGCCGACGCCCGGCGCGGCCCAGAACCAGCCGCCGGTTCCGGTACCGGTCCCGGACCCGGTCGCAGGTCAGGGCGGCAGCCGGACCGGTGGTGCGGGCACGGCTGCGGGCGGGTCGTCGGGCGGTCAGGCGAGCCGGCCCGGCGGCGGCAATCCGCCCAACCCGCCCGCCAACCAGAACCCGCAGCCGCCGGCCCAGACCACCGATGGTGGCACCACCGGCGCCCCGCAGAGCCCGAGCCGCCCCGCGTCCTGCGGTGGCAACAGCTGGAGCACGATCGTCAGCGTGAAGGACGGCCGTGCGATCGGGATGCGCGACGACAACCTGAACGGCGACAACCCGATCGTGGTCGGCGGTCACGCGCAGTACGGCTGGGTGCGCTCGACCAACCCCGGCGCGTGGATCCTCTTCAACGCCTGCAACAACGGCGGCCCGCTGATGGTCCAGACCATGGACGGGAAGGTGGTCCTGAACAGCGGGTTCAGCTTCCTCACCAACTGGACGGTCCGCACCGGAAGTTCGGCGGGTTCGTACACCCTGGGCGACTACCAGAACCAGAGCTGCATGACCAACAACGGCCCCGGCAACGCGGTGACCATGGTCACCTGCACCCCCGGCAACACCGCCCAGGAGTGGCGGCTCCAGTAGGGAGACCCGTGGGGCGGGCGGGCCCTGCGGGCGGAGAGTGTCCGAGGGATGGTAATCGCGGCGCGGGGTGCGAGTGGCCTGGGAGGCTGCCGAGACCATCCCCGTCGTCGTGAAGGAGGAGCCGTGGGCTCCAGTGCCGTCGTACCGCCGTTTCTCGAAGGGCCGCTGCTGGAGGGTGAGTTCGTCCGGCTGGAGCCGCTGGAGCCCGGACATGCGGCCGGCCTCGCGGCCGCCGCGGAGGAGGACCGCAGCGGCTACACGTACACCTGGGTGCCATCGGCCGGCGAGGTGGGCGGATACATCGACGCCCAACTCGCCCGCAGGGGCGCGGGATTGCTCGCCCCGTACGTGCAGGTGGACCGGGTGTCCGGCCGGGTGGTCGGTGCGACGGCGTTCTGGGACCCGCGCCGTCGGCCCGAGGACGGTTCACTGTTCGCGATCGAGGTCGGGTTCACCTGGCTCGCGGCCTCCGCGCAGGGGAGTGGGCTGAACACCGAGGCCAAGTACCTACTGTTCCGACACGCCTTCGAGGCGTGGGGCGTGGCCCGGGTCGACCTCAAGACCGACGCCCGCAACGGCCGTTCGCGGGCGGCGATCGCGAAGGCCGGGGCGACGTTCGAGGGCGTGCTGCGGAACTGGTCGCGATCCTGGGCGCCGGGGGAGGCGGGGAAGCTGCGGGACTCGGCGGTCTTCTCGATCACGGACGAGGAGTGGCCGTCCTGCCGGGCCGGTCTGGAGCGGCGGCTCGCCGAGCTGCGCTCCGGGAGGCCGCGGTGACGGCGTCGGGAAGCCGATTAGCAGACACCATCCCTCTGGGCAAGGGGGATCGGGTGGCGGAACCTCGCCACCCCGGTGTCAAGGAACCGTATGGAATCTTCTACACACATGTAAAAGTCGATCGAGGGCCGGCCGGCCCCGCGGGTCGAATCGGCGTTCGGTGGCGGAGCGTCCGTCGGCGCAGGCGGTCGGCCGTCGCTCGGGCTGGAAGCCCTTCGCGGGATGTGGTGAATTGCCCCGGTTCGGTGGCCGATTGGGAGTCCTTTACCCAATGGCGGGACCAGGCCAATCACTGAAGCAGACCTGTCAATGCACCTGCTGGATTGTCATGCTTCTGTTCATCCCCCGGCGGTAGCCCCACCCCCACCCCTTGGTGGCGAGCCGCTCGACTGCGCGGGGTTCTCGCACGTCAGTGCCCGTCCCGCCCCACAGGTGCCGACCCGGCTCCCCGGGACGTGGTGCGACCGCGTCCAGACGCGGTTTCCCGGAAGGACTCGTACGTGAAGCGTAAGCTCGCGGCCGTCGCCGTACTCTCGGCCACGGCCCTGTTGACCGGTGTGATCCAGGTGAGCACCGCCGCCCAGGCCGCTCCCACCCCCTCGCTGCAGGCCCAGGCCGCCCAGCAGCACGCGACCGTGCTCAAGCTGGCAGCCGGCCAGGCCGGGCCGCTGGCCAAGGCGCTCAAGCTCGGCGACAAGGAGCAACTGGTCGCCAAGGACGCCGTGGTGGACAAGGACGGCACCCGCCACCTGCGCTTCGAGCGCACCTACGGGGGCCTGCCGGTGATCGGCGGCGACCTGATCGTCCACCAGAAGGCCGACGGCTCGGTGAAGGCGGTCGACAAGGCGGTCGCCGCACGGATCGCGTTGTCGAGCCTGACCCCGGAGATCGCCGCCGATCGGGCCGTCGCTCAGGTCGCCGAGTCGGTCAGGGCCACCGTCGGGGTGACCACCGACGCGGACGAGTCGCCGCTCACCGAGGTCCACCAGGCCGGCCAGGCCGAGCTGGTGGTCTGGGCCATCGACGGCACTCCCCGTCTGGCGTACCGCACCACGGTCACGGGGCTGCGCGCCGACGGCACCCCGAGCCGCCAGGTCCTGGTCACCGACGCCTCCGACGGCCGGATCCTCGCCACCCACGAGACCATCCAGACCGCGGCGGGCACCGGCAACGGTGTCTTCGTCGGCCAGGTCCCGTTGACCACCACCCAGAGCGGCTCGGAGTACCGACTGCAGGACGAGAGCCGCGGCGGTCAGTCCACCAGTGACCTCAACAACGGCACCGACGGGACCGGCTCGCTCTTCGCCAACACCAGCAACAGCTTCGGCGACGGAACCGTCAACAGCCGCGAATCCGCCGCCGTGGACGCCCAGTTCGGTGCCGCCACCACCTGGGACTTCTACAAGAACACCTTCGGGCGCAGCGGCATCCGCAACGACGGCGTCGGCGCGCTGAGCCGGGTGCACTACGGCTCCGACTACGTCAACGCCTTCTGGGACGACAGCTGCTTCTGCATGTCGTACGGCGACGGCAGCAACAACACCGCGCCGCTCACCGAGATCGACGTGGCCGGCCACGAGATGAGCCACGGCGTCACCGCCGCGACCGCCAACCTCAACTACGCGGGCGAGTCCGGTGGCCTCAACGAGGCCACCTCGGACATCATGGGCACGATGGTCGAGTGGTACGCCAACCTGCCCTCCAACCCGCCGAACTACTGGATCGGCGAGCTGATCAACCTGCGCGGCGACGGCAGCCCGCTGCGCTACATGGACCAGCCGAGCAAGGACGGCGCCTCGGCGGACTACTGGGACGCGAACGTCGGCAACCTGGACGTCCACTACTCGTCCGGGGTGGCGAACCACTTCTTCTACCTGCTGTCCGAGGGCAGCGGTGCGAAGACGATCAACGGGTTCAGCTACAGCAGCCCGACGTACGACAACTCCACGCTCGCGGGCATCGGCCGGGACAAGGCCGCGCAGATCTGGTACCGCGCGCTGACCACCTACTTCACCTCCACCACCGACTACGCGGGCGCCCGTACGGGCACCCTCAGCGCGGCGGCGGACCTGTACGGTTCGGGCAGCGCGGAGTACAGCGCGGTCGCCGCCAGCTGGACGGCCGTCAACGTCAACTGAGCCTTTTCCAGGGGGCTTCGGGCTTGCGTCAGGCCCGGAGCCGAACCGGCCCGGGCCTGGACCGATCAGGCCCGGCCCGGGAGCGCGTCGAGGCCCCGCCGGGCCGTGGGTGCCGGCCGGCGGGAGAGTACGGCGGGGGCGACGGTGAGCGGACCACCGTCG
>NZ_JBHVFE010000142.1:0-18888 GCF_042801945.1 Kitasatospora sp. NPDC057542 | reverse complement strand
GGGCGGTCCCGCGGGAGCGGGACCGCCCTTCGGCGGAGGGTGGGGAAGAAGGCTCAGGGGATCAGATCTTCGCCCACGCGTCGGTGAGGCTGGTCCGCAGGATCTGCTCGATCTCGTCGAAGGTCGACTGGTCGGAGATCAGCGGCGGGGCCAGCTGGATGACCGGGTCGCCACGGTCGTCGGCGCGGCAGTACAGGCCGTTGTCGAAGAGGGCCTTCGAGAGGAAGCCGTAGAGGACGCGCTCGACCTCTTCGTCGTTGAACGACTCCTTGGTGACCTTGTCCTTCACGAGCTCGATGCCGTAGAAGTACCCGTTGCCGCGGACGTCGCCGACGATCGGCAGGTCGCGCAGCTTGTCCAGGGTGCCCAGGAACGCGGCCTCGTTGTCGAGCACGTGCTGGTTCAGGCCCTCGCGCTCGAAGATGTCGAGGTTGGCCAGCGCCACCGCGGAGGAGACCGGGTGGCCACCGAAGGTGTAGCCGTGCAGGAAGGTGTTGTCACCCTTGTAGAACGGCTCGGCGAGGCGGTCCGAGATGATCGTGGCGCCGATCGGGGAGTAGCCCGAGGTCATGCCCTTGGCGCAGGTGATCATGTCGGGCTGGTAGCCGAACTTGTCGGCGCCGAACATGGTGCCGAGGCGGCCGAAGGCGCAGATGACCTCGTCCGAGACCAGCAGCACGTCGTGGCGGTCGCAGATCTCGCGCAGGCGCTGGAAGTACCCGGGCGGCGGCGGGAAGCAGCCACCGGCGTTCTGCACCGGCTCGACGAAGACGGCGGCGACGGTCTCGGCGCCCTCGTTGAGGATGGCCACCTCGATCTCGTCGGCGCACCAGCGGCCGTAGGCCTCGGGGTCGACCGTGCCGTCGGGGCCCTCAAGGAAGGCCGGGGCGCGGTAGATGTTGGTGTTCGGGGCCTTGTGGGTGCCCGGCACCAGCGGCTCGAACGGGGCCTTCAGGCCCGGCAGGCCGGTGATGGACAGGGCGCCCTGCGGGGTGCCGTGGTAGGCGACGGCGCGCGAGATGACCTTGTACTTGGTCGGCTTGCCGGTCAGCTTGAAGTACTGCTTGGCGAGCTTCCAGGCGGTCTCGACGGCCTCGCCGCCACCGGTGGAGAAGAAGACCTTGTTCAGGTCGCCCGGGGCGTAGTTGGCCAGGCGCTCGGCCAGCTCGACGGCCTTCGGGTGGGCGTAGCTCCACACCGGGAAGAAGGCGAGCTCCTTGGCCTGCTTGGCGGCGGCCTCGGCGAGCTCCTCACGGCCGTGGCCGGCCTGGACGACGAACAGGCCGGCGAGGCCGTCGAGGTACTTGCGTCCCTTGTCGTCCCAGACGTAGGTGCCCTCGCCCTTGACGATCGTCGGCACGGGGGAGTTCTCGTACGACGACATGCGGGTGAAGTGCATCCACAGGTGGTCGTAGGCGGTCTTGGAAAGGTCCTTCTGCGCCGGGTCGGCTGTCATCGGGTGCCCCAGGTGTAGGTCTGTTTCCGGAGCTTCAGGTAAACGAAGCTCTCGGTGCTCCGCACGCCGGGAAGCGCGCGGATGCGCTTGTTGATCAGTTCGAGCAGGTGCTCGTCGTCCTCGCAGACCAGTTCGGCCAGGAGGTCGAACGAGCCTGCGGTGCAGACCACGTAGTCGACCTCATCGAGGGCGGCCAGCGCGTCGGCGACGGGCTCGATGTCACCCTCGACCCGGATACCGACCATCGCCTGGCGGGTGAAGCCGACGGTGAGCGGGTCCGTGACGGCGACGATCTGCATCACGCCCTGGTCGAGCAGCTTCTGGACGCGCTGCCGCACGGCCGCCTCGGACAGGCCGACGGCCTTGCCGATGGCGGCGTACGGGCGGCGCCCGTCCTCCTGGAGCTGCTCGATGATCGCCTTGGAGGCGGCGTCGAGGGGAACGCTGGCGTTCCGGTCGCGGTTGGCCACGCGGCCACTGTGCCTGATCGTTCCCGTGTTCGCAAGCGAGGAAACTGCTGATTTCGTCGTGATCTTGGAAAACGTATGCGGATTTCATCGCTCAAGCGCACTCGCCCTGTCGATACCAGCAGTCGTGCGGCTACCCTGGCACGGTACGCGCGCGACCCCGAGGGTCGGCGCACATACCGCCAGCAGTGGACCGCGCCGCTCCGGACGTGGCCACTCGGCACCCTTCGTATGCCGGATCCGCCGACGTACCATGGCGCCGGAATCTGCAATGCCGCAGGCCCAGACCGAGGAGAGACCCGTGAGCGACCTTCGCGCGCTGCGCAACTACATCAACGGTGAGTTCGTCGACGCGGCCGACGGCCGCACGCTCGACATCGTCGACCCGACCACCGGCGAGGCCTACGCGACGTCGCCGCTGTCCGGTGCCGCTGACGTGGACGCGGCCATGGCCTCCGCTGCCGCCGCGTTCCCGATCTGGCGCGACGCCACCCCGAGCACCCGGCAGAAGCTGCTGCTCAAGATCGCCGACGCGGTCGAGGCCCGCGCCGACGAGATCGTCGACGTCGAGGTGCGCAACACCGGCAAGCCCCGCGCGCTGACCCTCTCCGAGGAGATCGGCCCGATGGTGGACCAGATCCGGTTCTTCGCCGGTGCCGCCCGCCTGCTGGAGGGCAAGGCCGCCGGTGAGTACATGGACGGGATGACCTCGATCATCCGCCGCGAGCCGGTCGGCGTCTGTGCCCAGGTCGCGCCGTGGAACTACCCGATGATGATGGCCGTCTGGAAGTTCGCCCCGGCCATCGCCGCGGGCAACACCGTCGTGCTGAAGCCCTCCGACACCACCCCGGCCTCCACCGTGCTGCTGGCCGAGATCATCGGCGGTGTCCTCAAGGAGCTGGAGCTGCCGGCCGGCGTCTTCAACGTCATCTGCGGCGACCGCGAGACCGGCAAGCTGATGGTCGAGCACAAGACCCCGGCGATGGCCTCCATCACCGGTTCGGTGCGCGCCGGCATCTCGGTCGCCGAGTCCGCCTCCAAGGACGTCAAGCGCGTCCACCTGGAGCTGGGCGGCAAGGCCCCGGTCGTGGTCTTCGAGGACGCCGACATCGCCGAGGCCGTCGAGGGCATCTCGGTGGCGGGCTACTTCAACGCCGGCCAGGACTGCACCGCCGCCACCCGCGTGCTGGTGCACGAGTCGATCCACGACGCCTTCGTCGAGGCGCTGGCCAAGGCCGCGGCCGAGACCAAGACCGGCGGCGTGGACGACGAGGACGTGCTGTACGGCCCGCTGAACAACGCCAACCAGCTGCAGCAGGTCTCCGGCTTCATCGAGCGGCTGCCCGCCCACGCCAAGGTCGAGGCCGGTGGCCACCGGGTCGGCGACAAGGGCTACTTCTACGCCCCGACCGTCGTCTCCGGCCTGAACCAGGACGACGAGATCGTCCAGAACGAGGTCTTCGGCCCGGTCATCACCGTGCAGAAGTTCACCGACGAGGACCAGGCCGTCGAGTACGCCAACGGCGTCGAGTACGCGCTGGCCTCCTCGGTGTGGACCAAGGACCACGCCCGCGCCATGCGGATGTCGCGCCGCCTGGACTTCGGCTGCGTCTGGATCAACACCCACATCCCGCTGGTCGCCGAGATGCCGCACGGCGGCTTCAAGAAGTCCGGCTACGGCAAGGACCTGTCGGCGTACGGCTTCGAGGACTACACCCGCGTGAAGCACGTCATGACCGCGATCTGAGCGGGTCGTGGCCGTCGAGCGCAGTATGACCGCGATCTGAGCGGGTCGTGGCCGTCGAACGCAGTATGACCGCGATCTGAGCGCGTCATGGCGTTCGAGCGCGGTACGACGGCCGTCTGATCGATTGATCACCGGCTGAACCGACCATGGGCCCGGGTCTTCTCGACCCGGGCCCTGCGTCTTTGCATCCTGTCGACGGTTGGCGCGACCGGCTGACACGATGGAACTGCCCCTTCGGGGACGGGCCGCCTTAGCCTTACCGGCATGAGCATCCCCACCGCTGACTCAGCCGCAGGCCAGGCCGTCAAGGCCGCCGACCGCGCGCACGTCTTCCACTCGTGGTCCGCCCAGGCGCTGATCGACCCCCTCGCGGTGGCCGGCGCCGAGGGCTCGTACTTCTGGGACTACGACGGCAACCGCTACCTCGACTTCTCCTCGCAGCTGGTCAACACCAACATCGGCCACCAGCACCCGAAGGTGGTCGCCGCGATCCAGGAGCAGGCGGCGAAGCTCTGCACCATCGCCCCCGGCTTCGCGGTCGAGTCGCGCAGCGAGGCCGCCCGGCTGATCGCCGAGCGCACCCCCGGTGACCTGGACAAGATCTTCTTTACCAACGGCGGTGCCGAGGCCAACGAGAACGCCATCCGGCTGGCCCGGCTGCACACCGGCCGGCAGAAGGTGCTGTCCACCTACCGCTCGTACCACGGTGCCACCGCCAACGCGATCGCCCTCACCGGCGACCCGCGGCGCTGGGCCAACGAGACCGGTGTCTCCGGCGTGGTGCACTTCTGGGGGCCGTACGCCTACCGCTCCAACTTCCACGCCGAGAACGAGGCGCAGGAGTGCGAGCGCGCGCTGGAGCACCTGGAGCAGGTGATCGCGTTCGAGGGGCCCGGCACCGTCGCGGCGGTCATCCTGGAGACCGTGGTCGGCACCGCGGGCATCCTGGTCCCGCCGGCGGGCTACCTGGCCGGGGTGCGGGAGATCTGCGACCGCTACGGGATCGTGTTCATCCTGGACGAGGTGATGGCCGGCTTCGGCCGCACCGGCGAGTGGTTCGCCGCCGACCACTGGGGCGTCACCCCGGACCTGCTCACCTTCGCCAAGGGCGTCAACTCGGGCTACGTGCCGCTGGGCGGCGTGGCGATCAGCGCCGAGATCGCGGCCACCTTCGCCGAGCGGGCCTTCCCCGGCGGGCTCACCTACTCCGGCCACCCGCTGGCCTGCGCCTCCGCGGTGGCGACCATCAACACCATGGCGGAGGAGGGCATCGTCGAGAACGCCAGGCACATCGGCGAGAACGTGCTCGGCCCCGGCCTGCGCGAGCTGGCCGAGCGGCACCCGTCGATCGGCGAGGTCCGCGGCCTCGGCGTGTTCTGGGCGCTCGACCTGGTGAAGAACCGGGAGACCCGCGAGCCGCTGGTGCCCTACAACGCGGTCGGCGCCGACAACGCTCCGATGGCCGCTCTGGCCGCCGCCTGCAAGCAGCGCGGGCTCTGGCCGTTCGTCAACATGAACCGCTTCCACGTCGTCCCGCCGTGCACCGTCACCGAGGAGGAGGCCAAGACCGGCCTCGCGGTGCTGGACGAGGTGCTGTCGCTCACCGACGCGCACACTGTCTGACACCTGCCAGGACGACGTACCGACCAGGATGGCCCCGGGCACCCGTGCGTGTGTCCGGGGCCGTTCCACGCTCCGGAAGGCCCCTGCATGCCCAGCAGCACCACTCTGACCCGCCGTCCCTTCAACCCCCCTTCCCTGCGCAGGCGTTCCGTGCTCGGTGGGGCCGCGCTGCTCGGAGCCGGCACGCTGACCGGCTGCGGCATCCCGTCCGCGTACGTGGCAGAGGACCGCCGTTCGGCGCCGGACCGCTCGGAGAGCGACAAGCGGCTCACGTTCTCCAACTGGACGCAGTACATCGACACCGACGACGCGGGCGGGCGGCCGACCCTGGACGCCTTCAGCGAGCAGACCGGGATCGCGGTCACCTACACCGAGGACATCAACGACAACGACGAGTTCTTCGGCAAGATCAGCCCGGTGCTCACCCAGGGCGCCGCCCCCGGCCGGGACCTGATGGTGATCAGCGACTGGATGGCCGGGCGGTACGTCTCGCTGGGCTGGGTGCAGGCCATGGACCGGGCCAACCTGCCCAACGTCACGGCCAACCTGGACCCGCAGCTCGCCGACCCGGCCTTCGACCCCGGGCGCAAGCGCAGCGTGCCGTGGCAGTCCGGGATCACCGGCATCGCCTACAACCGCAAGGCGCTCGGCCGGGAGATCAGGTCCACCGCCGACCTGTGGGCGCCCGACCTCAAGGGCCGGGTCACGCTGTTCGCCGGGCTGGACGAGGCGCTCGGGCTGCTGATGCTCTCCCAGGGCGCGGACATCGCGACGTTCGGCGACGACGACGCGCGCAAGGCGATGGACCTGGTGCAGAAGGCGGTCGACAGCGGCCACGTCCGGCGCTTCACCGGCAACGACTACACCAGCGACCTCGCCTCCGGTGCGGCGCTCGCCTGCCAGGCCTACTCCGGCGACGCCGTCCAGCTGACCGCCGAGAACCCGGACATCGAGTTCGTGGTGCCCGAGGAGGGCGGCGAGCTGTGGGCGGAGAGCCTGATGATCCCCAACCGGGCCGCCCACAAGCGCAACGCCGAGCTGCTGATCGACTACTACTACCAGCCCGAGGTGGCCGCCGAACTCGCCACGTTCGTCCAGTACATCTGCCCGGTGCCGGCGGCCCGCGAGGTGCTGGCGGCCGGCGGCGACAAGGAGAAGGCCGAACTCGCCGAGAACCCGCTGGTGTTCCCGACCGACGAGATGCGCGCCCGGCTGCACACCATGCGCGACGTCACCTCGGCCGAGCGGCCCGAGCTGCACAAGGTCTGGGGGCGCATCACCGGGGTGTGACGTGCAGGGCTCAGCGCCGGACGGCGTCCAGGGCGAGCAGTGCCACGTGCAGGGAGAGGCAGGACTCCACCTGGTCGAGGTCGACGCCGAGGATCCGCTCGACCTTGTGCAGCCGGTCGTAGAAGGACGGCCGGGACAGGTGCGCGGCGTCCGCCGCGGCCGACTTGTTCCGGCCCTGCTCCAGGTAGATCCGCAGCATCTGCACCAACTGGCCGTTGTGCTCGGCGTCGTGGGCCAGTAGCGGGCCCAGCTCCCGCTCCACGTACGTCTGCAGCCGGGCGTCGTCGCGCAGCAGGTGGAGCAGGCCGCGCAGTCGGACGTCCGGCAGCCGGTAGTAGGAGGAGCTGCGGCCGCCGGGCGCGTCGTGCAGGGCGGCGTCGGCGACCTGGGTGGCCTCCAGAAGGGTGCGCCGGGCGTCGCGCACCGAGCCGACCGAGGAGCCGACCGCGACCACCGGGCCCGACGGGTCGCCGCCCTCCCGTCCGGCCTCGGCCGACATCCGGCGCAGCGTGGCCGAGAGGGCGTCCAGCGCGGAGTGTTCGTCCTGCTGGGCGCCGAGCGCGATCAGCAGGCCGACGGCCTCGTCGTCGAGCGCGCCGACCAGGGCGGACAGCCGGCAGGCCCGGGCCGCGCCGGCGGCCAGCTCGGTGAAGTCGCGCAGCCGGGCCTGCGCCTCCAGTGCGGCCGGGATCGGCCCGCGCCGCTGCCGCAGCACCACGCCGACCAGCCGGCGGCCCTCCAGCGGGACGCCGAGGGCCTGGGCGCGCAGGGCGGCCTCGGAGACGGTCAGCGCGTGGGTGAGGATGCCGGACAGCAGGGTGCGGTGGGTCTGCCGCTCCAGGCTCTCCCGGTCGCGCACCACCAGCCGGTTGAGCGCCAGCGCGGAGGCGCCGCGCTCCAGCAGCATGGTGTGCGGGTGGGCCTCGCCCTCGGGCAGCGGGCCGGGCTCCTGCACCAGCACCAGTCGGCCCCAGTCCTGGCCGCGGGCGCCGACGGTGGTGACCAGCCAGCCGCTGCGCGGATCGTGGCCGGTGCGCCCGGTCGGACGGACGCCGCGCGAGCGGCGCTCCCAGTCCTCCAGTACCTCGGCTTCCGGGCGCCCGGCGGTGTCGTGGGCGAGCACCTGGTGGGCCAGGTTCTCCAGGACGACCGGGGCACCGGCCATCCGGGCCACCTGGCGGATCACCTCGGGCGGCTCGGCGCCCTCCACCACCAGCTCGTTGAAGACCTGGTGGACCGACTCGGAGGCCCTCAGCTGCTCCAGCTGGGCGTTGACCACCAGGGCGTGCACGGCTTCGGTGACGGCGACGAAGCGCAGCTCGCGGCGGAGGGTGATCAGCGGCAGCCCGCGCTGCTCGGCGGCGTTGACCAGGGCGCGGGGGAGCGAGTCGAAGTAGCGCCGCCCGAACTCGACGACCAGGCCGGCCACCCCGACCTCGTCCAGCTCGCGCACGTAGCGGGCCAGGCCCTCGCGGTCCTCGGGCAGGGCGATGCCGGTGGTCAGCACCAGCTCGCCGCCGCGGAGCATCCCGGCGACGTCGGGCAGCTCGCTGACGTGGACCCAGCGGATCGGCCGCTCCAGGTGGTCGGCGCCGGCCACCACCTGGGGCAGGCCGCGCCGCATCACGTCCAGGTCGAGGACTCGGGCGACGGTGGGGAGCATCGCGGGCCTCCGGGGCCGTGGGACCAGAGCGGGGGCTCCGGGGTGATCAGGGTGTCAGGTAAATCATCCATCCCCCCGACGACCTGTTGCCCTGCCCGCAGCCTTGCACCCTGTAAGGCCCTTCGTGCCGAGATTGCCGAAGTGACCCTTGTCACCCCATCCCCGCAGCAGGCAAGGTCAGCGGGACCGCAGACCCCCATCGCGGACGCGTGACCCCGCAGCGGTCGAACCACGGCACTTGGAGGAACCAGATGGACCTGACCGACTTCGGCCCGGGCGCGCAGTACATCGCGGGCCGCCAGACCCGGGGGAGCGGCGAACCCTTCCAGGTCGTCAACCCCGCCGACGGCAGCGTGGTCGAGCAGGTCGCGCTGGCCACCACCGAGGACGTGGACACCGCCGTCGCCGCCGCGAAGGCGGCCCTGCCCGGCTGGTCCTCGGCCACCCCCGGCGCGCGCTCCGAGGCGCTCACCCGGCTGGCCGCCGTCCTGGCCGGGGCGGCCGACGACCTGGCCCGGGTGGAGACGGCGCAGACCGGCAAGCCGGTCAAGCTGGCCACCGAGTTCGACGTGCCCGGCACCATCGACAACGCGGCCTTCTTCGCCGGCGCCGCCCGCAACCTGGAGGGCAAGGCGGCCGGCGAGTACTCCGGCGACCACACCTCGTACGTGCGCCGCGAGGCGGTCGGCGTGGTCGGCTCGATCTCGCCGTGGAACTACCCGCTGCAGATGGCCGCCTGGAAGATCCTCCCGGCGATCGCCGCGGGCAACACCATCGTGCTCAAGCCGGCCGAGCTGACCCCGCTGACCTCGCTGATGTTCGCCCGGGCCTGCACCGCCGCGGGCATCCCGGACGGCGTGGTCAACGTGGTCACCGGCGCCGGGCGCACCGCGGGCGAGCACCTGGTCGGGCACCCGGACGTCGCGATGGTCTCCTTCACCGGCTCCACCGGCGTCGGCAAGCGGGTCGCCGAGATCGCCACCGCGAGCGTCAAGCGCACCCACCTGGAGCTCGGGGGCAAGGCCCCGTTCGTGGTCTTCGACGATGCCGACCTGGACGCCGCGGTGCACGGAGCGGTCGCGGCCTCGCTGATCAACGGCGGCCAGGACTGCACCGCCGCCACACGCGCCTACGTCCAGCGCCCGCTGTACGACGCCTTCGTGGCCGGGGTGGCCGAGCTGTACGCGGCGATCCGGATCGGCGACCCGCTGAACCCGCACACCGACCTCGGCCCGCTGGTCTCGTACGCCCACCGGGACCGGGTGGCCGGCTTCGTGGAGCGCACCCGCTCGTACGCCACCGTGGTCACCGGCGGCCGGGCCCCGGAGAAGGGCCACGACGGCACCGACCTCACCCGGGGCGCGTACTACCAGCCCACCCTGATCACCGGTGCGGCCCAGGACAGCGAGGTCGTGCAGGGCGAGATCTTCGGCCCGGTGCTGGTCGTGCTGCCCTTCGACGGCGACGACGAGGGCCTGCGGCTGGCCAACGACACCCCGTACGGCCTGGCCGCCTCCGCGTGGACGAGCAACGTGCACCGCTCGCTGCGCGCCACCCGGGAGATCGCGGCCGGCTGCGTCTGGGTCAACGACCACATCCCGATCATCAGCGAGATGCCGCACGGCGGTTACAAGGCGTCCGGCTACGGCAAGGACATGTCCCAGTACTCGCTGGACGAGTACACCCAGGTCAAGCACGTCATGTTCGACACCACCGCGGTGGCCCGCAAGGACTGGCACCGCACCGTCTTCGGAGACAGATAATCCCCGGCTCCAGCGGGTGCCCCCACACCCCATCTCCCCCCAGGAGGCCCGTTCCATGGCGTTCAACGAGCTCACCGACGGTCTGCCCGAACCGGTCCGAAGGGCCTGGGAACGCAGCCTGGCCAACGGCCGGGCCGCACTCGGCCGCCGCACCCTGCTGCGCGCCGCCGCGCTGAGCGCCGGAGCGGGCACCCTGGCCGCCTGCGGCATCCCGGCGGCCCCCCGGGCGACCGGCGACTCGACCGCGAACGCCGCCAAGGACCTCTCCGAGACGCAGAAGGAGGTCAACTTCTCCAACTGGCCGCTGTACGTGGACACGGACGAGAAGGACAAGGAGAAGCACGGCACGCTGGACGCCTTCACCGAGGCCACCGGCATCAAGGTCAAGTACAACGAGGACGTCAACGACAACGTCGAGTTCTTCGGCAAGGTCAAGCCGCAGCTCGCCTCCGGCCAGGACACCGGCCGCGACCTGATGGTGCTCACCGACTGGATGGCCGCCCGGCTGATCCGGCTCGGCTGGGCGCAGAAGCTCAACCCGGCGAACGTCACCACCGCGATCACCAACATCGAGGCGCGCTTCCGCGCTCCGGACTGGGACCCGGGGCGGCTGTACTCCTACCCGTGGGCCGGCATCCAGACCGTCGTCGCGTACAACAAGAAGGCGACCAGGGGGAAGGAGGTCACCAGCGTCTCCCAGCTGCTGGACGATCCGGACCTCAAGGGCCGGGTCACCTTCCTCTCCGAGATGCGCGACAGCATCGGGATGGTCCTGCTGGACCAGGGCAAGGACACCGCGAGGTTCACCGCCGACGACTACGACGGCGCGGTCGCCCGGCTGCAGAAGGCCGTCGACAGCAAGCAGATCCGCCGCTTCACCGGCAACGACTACGGCCAGGAGCTCTCCGCCGGCGACATCGCGGCCTGCATCGCCTGGGGCGGCGACCTGATCCAACTGCGCGCCGACAACCCGGACATCGAGTTCGTCATCCCGGAGAGGGGCTACATCGCCTCGACCGACAACATGCTGGTCCCGGCCAAGGCGCAGCACAAGGCGAACGCGGAGAAGTTGATTGACTTCTACTATCAGCCGAAGATCGCGGCGCAGCTGGTCGCGGGCATCGGTTTCGTCTCCGCCGTCACCGGGATGAAGGACGAGCTCGCCGGCATCGCCCCGGACACCGCGGCCAACCCGCTGGTCGTACCCACCCCCGAGATGGCGGTCAAGGCGCACGTGTTCCGCACGCTCTCCGAGAGCGAGGAGAGCGACTTCGAGCAGAAGTTCTCCAAGCTGATCGGCGCCTGACCTCCAACTCCCGGCAGAGAAACCCAGGAAGACACCACCCCATGACAGACCAGCAGCGCGACGCGGCCGTCGGCGGCGACGTCCGGCTCACCGGCATCGGCAAGACCTACGGCTCCTTCACCGCCGTCCACCCGCTCGACCTGACCGTCCCGCAGGGATCGTTCTTCGCCCTGCTCGGCGCCTCCGGCTGCGGCAAGACCACCACCCTGCGCATGATCGCCGGTCTGGAGGAGCCCACCACCGGCACCGTCCTGATCGGCGGCCAGGACGTCACCGCCCTGCCCCCGTACAAGCGGCCGGTGAACACCGTCTTCCAGAGCTACGCGCTCTTCCCGCACCTGGACATCTTCGAGAACGTCGCCTTCGGCCTGCGCCGGCGCGGCAGGAAGGACGTCAAGAAGCAGGTCGACGAGATGCTGGAGCTGGTCGAACTCGGCCAGTACGCCCGGCGCAAGCCGCACCAGCTCTCCGGCGGCCAGCAGCAGCGCGTCGCGGTCGCCCGCGCGCTGATCAACCACCCGCAGGTGCTGCTCCTGGACGAGCCGCTCGGCGCGCTCGACCTCAAGCTCCGCCGCCAGATGCAGCTGGAGCTCAAGCGGATCCAGACCGAGGTCGGCATCACCTTCGTGCACGTCACCCACGACCAGGAGGAGGCCATGACCATGGCCGACACCATCGCGGTGATGAACGGCGGCCGGGTCGAGCAGCTGGGTGCCCCCGCCGAGCTGTACGAGAACCCCGCCACCACCTTCGTGGCCAACTTCCTCGGCCAGTCCAACCTGCTGCCCGCCGAGGTCACCGGCACCGAGGGCGGCGACCTGCTGCTCAGCGCGGCCGGCGCCCGGCTCGCGGTGCCGAAGGCGCGCTGCGCCACCGACTCCAAGCGCGTCCACCTCGGCGTGCGCCCGGAGAAGATCACCATCACGCACGCCTCCGAGCAGGTCGCCGACGGCCGCAACCGGCTGGCCGGCACGGTGCTCGACTCCAGCTTCATCGGCGTCTCCACCCAGTACGTGGTGCGCACCGACGGCGGCCAGGAGGTCACCGTCTTCGAGCAGAACATGGAGCGCGACGCCCGGATCGTCCCCGGCGCCGCCGTGCTGCTGCACTGGAACCCGGCGCACTCCTTCGCCCTGGACGCCGCGCAGGCGATCGACGCCGGCACCGCGGAGGAGGCCGCATGACCACCACCGCCACGGCCGCGCCGCCGCAGGCCATACCCCCCGACGGCAGCACCCCGGCCGGGACGCCCGCGAAGACGAGGCGCAAGCTCACCCCGTACTGGCTGCTGCTGCCCGGCATCGCCTGGCTGGTCGTCTTCTTCGCCGTGCCGATGGTCTACCAGGGGTCGACCTCGTTGCAGACCGGCTCGCTCGAAGAGGGCTTCAAGGTCACCTGGCACCTCTCGACCTACTGGGACGCCCTGGTCGAGTACAAGTGGCACTTCCTCCGCTCGTTCTCCTACGCGGCCGTCGCCACCGTGCTCTGCCTGGCCGTCGGCTACCCGCTCGCGTACACGATCGCCTTCAAGGCGAGCAAGCGCTGGCGCAACGTCATCCTGATCCTGGTCATCGCGCCGTTCTTCACCAGCTTCCTGATCCGCACGCTGGCCTGGAAGACCATCCTGTCCGACGGCGGCCCGGTGGTCGGCGCGCTGAACGCGCTGCACGTCCTGGACGTCACCAACCTGCTCGGCCTCACCGACGGCGACCGGGTGCTGGCCACGCCGCTCGCGGTGGTCTGCGGCCTGACCTACAACTTCCTGCCGTTCATGATCCTGCCGCTGTACACCTCGCTGGAGCGGATCGACCCGCGCCTGCACGAGGCGGCCGGCGACCTCTACGCCCGGCCGTTCACCACCTTCCGCAAGGTCACCTTCCCGATCTCGCTGCCGGGCGTGGTGGCGGGCACCCTGCTGACCTTCATCCCGGCCTCCGGCGACTACATCAACGCCCAGCTGCTGGGCTCGCCGAGCGAGCAGATGGTCGGCAACGGCATCCAGAAGCAGTTCCTGAACGTGCTCGACTACCCCACGGCGGCCGCGCTGAGCTTCATCCTGATGGCCCTGATCCTGGGCATGGTGACGGTCTACATGCGCAAGGCCGGGACGGAGGATCTGGTCTGATGTCCCGGATGTTCAAGTGGATCCGAGCCCACCTGGTGGTGCTGGCCGGCCTGCTGGCCCTCGCCTACCTGGTGCTGCCCAACCTGGTCGTGCTCGCCTTCTCGTTCAACAAGCCGGTGGGCAAGTTCAACTACGAGTGGAACGAGTTCTCCACCGACGCCTGGACCAACCCCTGCGGCGTGGCCGACATGTGCCAGTCACTCTCGCTCAGCCTGCAGATCGCGGTGCTCGCCACCATCGGCGCCACCGTGCTCGGCACCATGGTCGCCTTCGCGCTGGCCCGCTACCGGTTCCGCGGCCGCTCGGCCACCACCGCGATGATCTTCCTGCCGATGGCCATGCCCGAGGTGGTCATGGCCGCCTCGCTCGGGACGCTCTTCCTGAACATGCGCATCCCGTTCGGCTTCACCACCATCCTCATCGCGCACATCATGTTCTGCCTCAGCTTCGTGGTGACGGCGGTCAAGGCGCGCGTGATGAGCATGGACCCGAGGCTCGAACAGGCCGCCCAGGACCTCTACGCGACCCCCACCCAGACCTTCCTGAGGGTCACCCTGCCGCTGGCGGCGCCCGGCATCGCGGCGGGCGCGCTGCTCAGCTTCGCGCTCTCCTTCGACGACTTCATCATCACCCAGTTCAACTCGGGCCCGACCACGGTCACCTTCCCGATGTTCGTCTGGGGCGCCTCGCAGCGCGGCATCCCGGTGCAGGTGAACGTCATCGGCACCGCGATGTTCCTCGCCGCCGTCGTGCTGACCGTCGTCGGCCAGTGGCTGGGCAACCGCCGGAAGGCCACCGCCTGACGTACGGTCGACAGCGGTGGCACGTGAAACCGTCATCTATTCGTAGAAAGTGGCTGATAATGCATGGACTCCGCCCGCGCACTCAGTGACGCCAGGCCCACCCCCTTCTGGCTGGAGGATCCCGGTCGGCCGGCGGCGCTGCCCGCCCTGGTCGGCGACACCACCTGCGACCTGCTGGTCGTCGGCGGCGGCTACTCCGGCCTGTGGACCGCCCTCATCGCCAAGGAGCGCGACCCCTCGCTGGATGTCGTGCTGGTCGAGGGCAACGAGGTCGGGTGGGCCGCGTCCGGGCGCAACGGCGGATTCTGCGCGGCCAGCCTCACCCACGGCTTCGGCAACGGCCTGGACCGCTGGCCGTCCGAACTGGCCCAGTTGGAACGCCTCGGTGCCGCCAACCTCGACGGCATCGAGGCCACCCTCAAGCGCTACGGCATCGACGCCGAGTGGGAGCGCACCGGCGAGATCGACGTCGCCACCCAGCCCCACCAGGTCGAGGAGCTCCACGAGATCGCCGAGGCGGTCGCCCGGTACGGCTTCGACATCACCGTCCTGGACGCCGACCAGCTGCGTGCCGAGGTGAACTCGCCGACCTTCCTCGGCGGCCTCTGGGACAAGGAGGGCGTGGCGATGGTCCACCCCGCCAAGCTCGCCTGGGGCCTGAAGGACGCCTGCCTGAGCCAGGGCGTGCGGATCTTCGAGCACACCCGGGCCACCGACCTGCGGGAGCGCGGCAGCGGCATGGCCGTCCGCACCCCGTACGGCCGGGTCTTCGCCCGCAAGGTCGCGCTCGGCACCAACGTGTTCCCGTCGCTGCTCAAGCGGGTCCGCCCGTACATCGTCCCGGTGTACGACTACGCACTGATGACCGAGCCGCTCAGCGACGAGCAACTCGCCTCGATCGGCTGGCGCGGGCGGCAGGGCCTCGGCGACAGCGCCAACAAGTTCCACTACTTCCGGCTCTCCGCCGACAACCGGATCCTCTGGGGCGGCTACGACGCGGTCTACCACTTCGGCGGCCACGTGCGGCACGAGTACGACCAGCGGCCGGAAACCTTCCGCACCCTGGCCAACCACTTCTTCCGCTGCTTCCCGCAGCTGGAGGGCCTGCGCTTCACCCACGCCTGGGGCGGCGCGATCGACACCTGCAGCCGGTTCTCGGCGTTCTTCGACACCGGGTACCGGGGCAAGGTCGCGTACGCGGTCGGCTACACCGGGCTCGGCGTCGGCGCGACCCGCTTCGGCGCCGAGGTGATGCTCGACCTGCTCGCCGGCGAGCGCACCGAGCGCACCTCGCTGGACATGGTGCGCAGCAAGCCGCTGCCGTTCCCGCCCGAGCCGGTGCGCTGGGCCGGGATCGAACTCACCACCCGGTCGCTGGAGCGCGCGGACCGCAACGGCGGCCACCGCAACCTCTGGCTGCGTACCCTCGACCGGCTGGGGCTGGGCTTCGACAGCTGAAGCGCGGCCGCCGTCGGTCGGATGACCGCAGTCGTGTGATCAGGACCCGCCGTCCGCCTCTCCCCGGTGACGGCGGGTCTCGCTCTTCCCGCCGTCTTCGAACAGTACGAACGGCACGAAGCGGGGATACGGCACGGAGACCGTCGGACTGCACCGGCCCGGTCCCGTCCGACGGTTCCGGGCGGCTCAACGACCCGGTGCTGTTGGAGCCGGCCCTGCACGAGGCGGCGGCGAGGCTCAGCGGCCGGTGAGCACGGGTGGCCGGGCAACCGGTGGCACGTGAGGGCCGCCCGGGGCGCTCGGCGGTGACGGCGCGCGGAGCGGGCGGTCGCGTCAGACTGGGAGGCGTGACCACCGTCCCGCACGCCGTCGACGCGTCCCTCCGTCCGGGCCCCGCCCAGCTGCGCCTGGCCGTCTTGGCCGCACCCGTCTGCGACCGGTACGGCCTCGCGCTGGCCGGCGGGCACGCGCTGCGGGCCCACGGCGTCGCGGCCTGCCCACAGGACGGGTTGACCCTGGCGACCGGCGGCGCCGACCTGCCGGAGGTGGCCGTCGCGCTGGGCGAGGCGTACCGGGCGGCGGGCGGCGGGGCCGTCGAGCGGCCGGGCACACCGCGGCTGGAGCAGCTCACCGTCCGGCTGGCGCTGGGCGGGCGGTCGCACTCGGTGGAGCTGCGCAAGGAGCCGCTGGGCCATCGCCCGGTCCGGCTCGATCTCGGTGCGCCCGGTCCGGACGAGCCGCCGGTGGTGCTGCCGGTCGTCGCCCTGGAGGACGCGGCCGCGCTGACCACCGCGCTGCTCGTGGACCGGGGCATGCCTCGCGACCTGATCGATGTGCACGCCCTCACTCGCTGCTACCGGGAGGGCGAACTGCTCGCTCTGGCAGAGGAGTTGGACCCGGACTTCCAGCCTGCCGCGCTGGCCGAACGGCTGGAGACGCTCGCCGAGGCGGCGGACGGGCGGTTCCGCGCCCGGGGCGCTCCGGCCGGGCAGGTGGACGAACGGAAGCGGTGGGCGCTGGCCTGGGCACAGGACCTGCGGCTGGACCTGCTGGAGACCCAGGAGGCGGCGGACGGGCTGCACGACCCGTACCTGGAGGAGCCGGAGGACGGGGAGTCCTGAGGCCCGGCCCCGTGCGGCCACCCGTCCGGCGGAGCGACCGGACGACCTGTAAGGCTGAATCCAGGATCTCCGTCAGCCTGTTCGTTGAGCCGGGCCGCAGTGGCCACCAGACTGGGAGACGAGCGCGGTAGCCCCGTGATTTCCGTCGCCCGGCCCACCTGCGGGCGGCGCCAGACCGGACCGGTGGCAGGACGCCGCCCGGGACTTCGGAGGCAGACGGACCTTGAGCAAGCACATCATTCACTGGATCGGCGGCAAGCCGGTCGCCACCGCCGGTGCGGCCCCCCGGCGCGGTGAGATCTTCGACCCGGCCACCGGCCAGGTCACCGGCCAGGTCGACTTCGCCGAGATCGCCGAGGTCGACCAGGCGGTGGCCGCCGCCGCCTCGGCCTTCACCGAGTGGCGCAGCGCCTCGATCGCGAAGCGGACGACGGTGCTCTTCGCCTTCCGCGAGCTGCTGAACGCCCGCCGCGACGAGCTGGCCTCGATCATCGTGGCGGAGCACGGCAAGGTGCACTCCGACGCGCTCGGCGAGATCGCCCGCGGCCTGGAGGTCGTGGAGTACGCCTGTGGCATCCCGCAGCTGATCAAGGGCGGCTTCACCGAGCAGGCCTCGACCGGCGTCGACGTCTACTCGATCCGCCAGCCGCTCGGCCCGGTCGCGATCATCTCGCCGTTCAACTTCCCGGCCATGGTGCCGATGTGGTTCTTCCCGATCGCCATCGCGGCCGGCAACAGCGTGGTCGTGAAGCCCTCGGAGAAGGACCCGTCCGCCGCCAACTTCCTCGCCGAGCTGTGGAAGGAGGCCGGCCTGCCGGACGGCGTCTTCAACGTCGTCCACGGTGACAAGGTGGCCGTCGACCGCCTGCTGGAGCACCCGGACATCAAGTCCGTCAGCTTCGTCGGCTCCACCCCGATCGCCCGCTACGTCTACGAGACCGGCACCCGCTACGGCAAGCGCGTGCAGGCCCTGGGCGGCGCCAAGAACCACATGCTGGTCCTGCCGGACGCCGACCTCGACCTCGCCGCCGACGCCGCGGTCAACGCCGGCTTCGGCGCGGCCGGCGAGCGCTGCATGGCGGTGTCCGTGCTGGTCGCGGTCGACCCGATCGGCGACGAGCTGGTCGAGAAGATCAAGCAGCGGGTGGCCACCCTGAAGGTCGGCCCGGGCTGCAACGGGGACTCCGAGATGGGCCCGCTCGTCACCGGCCAGCACCGGGACAAGGTCACCTCCTACGTGGAGTCCGGGATCGCCGACGGCGCCGAGCTCGCGGTGGACGGCCGCAAGCACCCGGTCACCGCCGAGGACAGGAACGGCTCCCCGACGGCCGACGGCTTCTGGCTCGGCCCCACGCTGTTCGACCACGTGAAGCCCGGCATGTCCGTCTACAACGACGAGATCTTCGGCCCGATCCTCTCGGTCGTGCGCGTCGACTCGTACGAGGAGGGCGTGGCGCTGATCAACGCCAACCCGTACGGCAACGGCACCGCCCTCTTCACCAACGACGGCGGCGCGGCCCGGCGCTTCCAGTTCGAGGTGGAGGTCGGCATGGTCGGCATCAACGTGCCGATCCCCGTCCCGGTCGCCTACTACTCCTTCGGCGGCTGGAAGGCCTCGCTGTTCGGCGACGCCCACGCGTACGGCGCGGACGGCGTGCAGTTCTTCACCCGGGGCAAGGCCGTGACCCAGCGCTGGCTGGACCCGTCGCACGGCGGCATCAACCTGGGCTTCCCCACCAACAGCTGAGCCGCGCGGCTCCACCGGCCGGACCCCTCTCCCCGGGGTCCGGCCGGCCGTCTTTGCACGACGTTTGCATCCGCCCACGGAAGCGCGTACAGTTCTTCGAGCTGCCTGGCAGGGAGCACCGGACACGCATCTGCGCGGACGGTCCCGGGGTAGCCAATCCTCTGAAGCACCACTTCTCGGTTCGTGCCGGTCGTTTTCGCTTTTCCGCGTGATGGCCTGGCGCTTATTCGGCGTGCGCGTTTTATCGGGTTGCGGTCGGATTCGCTTTTCGGAGCGGAGATCGGCTAGAGTTTGAAACGTCGGACGGGGCGTCAAACCC
>NZ_JBHVFE010000141.1:0-18890 GCF_042801945.1 Kitasatospora sp. NPDC057542 | reverse complement strand
GACGACAAATCCCAAACAGGACAGTCCGAGACGTCAGTCAGGAGGCGAGTCAGCCTCATCAGCAGAACCACCAGTCACATCATCACTGTCAGGAGGCCATCCAGGCCGGCTCGGCGGTGCGCTCGCGGCTGCGGTGGCAGGCGTAGGCGAGGGTGCCGAGCAGCAGCCGGGCCTCGGGCGGGCAGCCCGCGTTGTCGCGGGTGGGGCGGCGCAGCCAGCGGACCGGGCCGAGGCCGCCGAGCACGGTGGGCGGGGCGGCGACGTAGCTGCCCTCGCCGTGGCAGGTCAGGTCGAGCGCGGCGTCGTCCCAGCCCATCCGGTACAGCAGGTCGGGCAGGCGCCGGGCGGTGCCGGCGGCGACCAGGAACTGGAGCCGGCCGGTGGGGGCGGCGAGCACCGGGCCCACCTGGGTGCCCATCCGCTCCAGCCGGACCAGCGCCTGGAGGCCGGCCTGCTCGGGGACGTCCAGGACGTCGAAGGCGCGGCCGGTGGGGAACAGCACCGAGCCCTCGGCACGGGTGGCGCGGGCCCGGCGGCCGCCGCCCGGTACGGGGTGCAGGCCGGGCGCGGCGCAGCGGGGGGAACCGCAGGGACAGCGGGTCGGGGCGTCTCCAGAGCCGGCCGGGTCGCCGGTGGCGACCGCCCAGCCCCAGCGGCCGGTGTACTCCGCGGCGGCCTGGGACGCGGTGACCTTGGTGCGGCGGCGCGCGCCCAGCGGTACCAGCCGCAGGTGCCCCAGTCGAAGTTCGCCGAACAGGTTGTCCATGCCTCCCCCAACAGGATCTCGTTGCCGATGGTTACGGGATGGTGACTGTGTGTCGATTGTCAGCCGTGTGGTGCGTAGTGCAGTGGCGGCGCGCAGCGCGTGGTGTGCGCCTGTTCCGCCGGCACGCCTCGGGCGCCGCCTTGTGGGGGCGGCGCCGATGCCGGATCGTCGTGTGCGTGAGACTGCGGCCGTCCCGAGTGGGCGGTGAACTCGCCTGTGGCTGCGGAGGGTTGCGGAGTCTTCCGGGTCCTCCGGGATGGGCCGGGGGACTTGGCGGCCCGCATATGCCGGGCTGCCGGGACTCCCTAAGTGAAGCGTGTGCCCCCGGGCTTCGGTTCACTCCTGGGGGTGGCGAAAGGTGGCGTTTCGCCAGGGCCGCTCCCGTGGGTCCCTCGCGGGGCATTACGTTCAGCACGCGGATGTCGTCGAGGAGTCCGCTCCGGGCCGTCAGGGAGCGGGAGTTGGGAATCTGACGGATCGTCCGCAACGATGGCACACCAGTGCGAGGGCGCTGCGGCACGGCAGGACCGGGGCGCCGCAACACCTCAGGCACGGCACGTCTGGCAAGAGCCCGCAACCGTCGGGCGGTCACGATCGGGGGCCCCGCTAGGGGCCGGGCGGGATGGGGACGTTACCCATGGCAGAGAAGCAACCGAATGAGAAGCTGACCACGTGGTTCGCCCGCAGTGGCTGGTCCAAGGGCGAGTTGGCCCGCCAGGTCAACCGCCGGGCCCGGCAGATCGGCGCCCACCACGTGTCCACCGACACCTCGCGGGTGCGCCGATGGCTCGACGGCGAGCAGCCCCGCGAGCCGATTCCCAAGATCATGTCGGAACTCTTCTCCGAGCGGTTCGGCTCGGTGGTCTCGGTCGAGGACCTCGGCCTGCGCGCCGCGATCCCGGTCTCGACCGTGGGCGGCGGCGTCGACCTGCCGTGGAGCGGTCCGCAGACCGTCCAGCTGATCAGTGACTACTCCCGCAGCGACCTCATGCTCAACCGGCGGGGCTTCCTCGGCACCTCGCTGGCGCTGACCGCGGGTGCCGCGCTGATCGAGCCGATGCAGCGCTGGCTCGCCCCCGGCCCGTCCGGCGTTCCCACCCCGATCCTCACCGCGGCCAACGGCGGCGAGGCGTTCACCGGCCGGCTCTCCGAACCCGAGCTCGAACTGCTCGAACAGACCACGGTCATGTTCCGGCAGTGGGACGCGCAGAACGGCGGCGGTCTGCGCCGCAAGGCCGTCGTCGGCCAGCTGCACGAGGTCACCGACCTGCTCCAGGAGACGTACAGCGAGGACACCACCAAGCGGCTGTTCCGGCTCACCGCCGAACTCGCCCACCTGGCTGGGTGGATGTCGTACGACGTCGGGATGCACCCGAGCGCGCAGAAGTACTACGTGCTCGCCCTGCACGCGGCCAAGGAGGCGGGCGACCGCCCGTTCGGCGCACTGATCCTCACCGACATGAGCCGCCAGATGATCCACCTCAACCGGGGCGAGGACGCCCTGGAGCTCATCCACCTGGCCCAGTACGGCAGCCGCGACACCGCCACCCCGCGCCAGCAGTCCCTGCTGTACGCGATGGAGGCGCGCGCCTACGCCACCATCGGCGAGGTCAACCGCTGCGCCCGGGCGATCCGGCTGGCCGAGGACACCTTCACCGACATCCGGGAGGGGGACGGGGATCCGGACTGGCTGAAGTTCTTCTCACCGGCCGAGCTGAACGCCGAGAACGCGCACTCCTTCCGCGACCTCGCGTACCACTCGGACAACGCCGAGCTCTACGCCTCGATGTCCGCGCCGGTGATGGAGCGCGCGGTCGACCTGTTCCGCCAGGACGCCGACCACGTGCGCTCGTACGCCTTCAACCTGATCGGCATGGCCAGCGTCCACCTGCTGCAGAAGGAGGCCGAGCAGGCGGTGGTGATGGCCGAGCAGGCGGTGGACATCGCCGCCAAGGTGCGCTCGGAGCGGCTGAACTCCCGGGTGCGCAAGACCACGGAGGCCGCGGCGGCCCGGTTCAAGGGCGTGGACGCGGTGAGCCGGCTCAAGGAGCGGGTGGTCCAGGACATCCCGGAGTTCGTCTCGATGGTCTGACCGGTCCCGCCGAGGACTCCCCGGGGAAAGCTCCACCGACCGTGGCGGCCGCCGCCGTCACGGTCGGTGGCGTGTCCGGCGGCCGGCGGCGCTGCCCGCCGGGCGGCGGGGCCGCGGTTCACGCAGCCGCGGTTCACGCAGCCGTAACCCGCGCGTCGCATGCGTCACGGCGGTGAAACAACCGGCCGCACTGGCCGAAACCAGCCTTCGGCACGCTCCTGTCCAACGCCGACGCCCCGGGTGGCACCACGGGACGGATCCCCGGGTGCGGGTCGGCCTGGACGCAGAGGAGACGCCGATGCCGGACGGCTTCAGCGCGGGCGACACCGCCTTCGTACTCATCAGTGCGGCCCTGGTCATGCTGATGACCCCAGGGCTGGCCTTCTTCTACGGGGGCATGGTCAGGGCCAAGAGCACGCTGAACATGCTGGCGATGAGCTTCCTCTCGCTCGGTATCGTCAGCGTGCTGTGGGTCCTCTACGGCTACTCGCTCAGCTTCGGGTCCGACTCCTTCGCCGGTCTGATCGGCAACCTGGACCACCTCGGGATGCGCGGTCTCGGCCTCGACGAGCTGACCGGCTCCATCCCGGTCACCGCCTTCGCGCTCTTCCAGCTGATGTTCGCGGTCATCACCCCGGCACTGATCAGCGGCGCCGTCGCGGACCGGGCCAGATTCGCCGCCTGGGGCCTGTTCGTCGCGCTCTGGGTGACGATCGTCTACTTTCCGGTCGCGCACTGGGTGTTCTTCTTCGACGGCGGCCACGGCGGCTGGCTCGGCGACCGCAACGGCGTGATCGACTTCGCCGGCGGGACCGCCGTGCACATCAACGCGGGCGTCGCCGGCCTCGCGCTCTGCCTGGTGCTCGGCAAGCGGATCGGCTTCAAGAAGGACCCGATGCGCCCGCACAGCCTGCCGCTGGTGATGCTCGGCTCGGGGCTGCTCTGGTTCGGCTGGTTCGGCTTCAACGCGGGCTCGGCGCTGGCCGCCAACGGCGTCGCCGCGATGGCGATGGTCAACACCCAGGTCGCCACCGGCGCGGCGCTGGTCGGCTGGCTGGTCTACGAGAGGTTCAGGCACGGCGCCTTCACCACGCTGGGCGCCGCCTCCGGCGCGGTGGCCGGGCTGGTCGCGATCACCCCGGCCTGCGGCTCGGTCAGCCCACTCGGCGCGGTGGCGATCGGGCTGGTCGCGGGCGCGGTCTGCTGCGCCGCCGTCTCGCTCAAGTACCGCTGGGGCTTCGACGACTCGCTCGACGTGGTGGGCGTGCACGCGGTCGGTGGGGCGATCGGCTCGCTGCTGGTCGGGCTGTTCGCCACCGGCGGGGTCGGCCAGGGCGTCAAGGGCCTGTTCTACGGGGGCGGGATCGGGCAGTTGGGCAAGCAGGCGATGGGCGTGGCGGTGGTCGCGGCGTACTCGTTCGTGCTGTCCTGGCTGCTGGCCAAGGCGGTCGACCGGCTGGTCGGCTTCCGGGTCGCCGGGGAGGTCGAGGTGGCCGGCATCGACCAGGCCGAACACGCCGAGTCCGCCTACGATTTCAGCGCCGTGGGGGCGGGCCTGGCCCGGGCCCTGCCGGGCCTGGCCGCCGCTGCCGCGACGCCCGTCGCCGAGCGGCTCGCTGCTGCGGAGTCCGTTGCCGCGGAGCCTGCCGTGAAGCCCACCGAGAAGAAGACCGAGGTCGACGCCCGATGAAGCTCATCACCGCCGTGATCAAGCCGTACCGACTGGACGAGGTGAAGGCCGCCCTGCAGGCCTTCGGGGTGCAGGGCCTGACCGTCACCGAGGCCAGCGGCTACGGCCGTCAGCGCGGCCACACCGAGGTGTACCGGGGCGCCGAGTACACCGTGGACCTGGTGCCGAAGATCAGGATCGAGGTCCTGGCCGAGGACGAGGACGCCGAGGACCTGATCGACGTCCTGGTGAAGGCCGCCCGGACCGGGAAGATCGGCGACGGCAAGGTGTGGAGCATCCCGGTCGACACCGCCGTACGGGTCCGCACCGGCGAGCGCGGCCCGGACGCCCTGTAGCCCGGCGCCCGGTCGCCTCGTGCCGGACGGCGGGCCCGCCCACCCCGGGGAGGGGCGCGGGTCCGCCCGACGGCGTACCGGCGTCGCCCGGCCGGCCGATCGGCCCACCCGAAGGCCGGTCCATCCTTCCGGTCCCACCCGCACGACGGTCCACCCGCAGGACGGTTCACCAGCACGACGGACGGGATCCACGCGCATGACCACCGAGAGCAGCCCCTCCGACCCCGTCGACCCTCCCGACCCCGGCGGCCCCGCCGAGGCCTTCGACCCCGCAGGCAGGGCCGCCGCCCGGGCCGCACTGCTCGCCGGCCCAGGCCCGGGCGGCCGCCCCCGCCGCCGGGCGCTCGCCCGGCTCACCGACGACTGGCTGGCCGGACTGCTCGCGGCCGCCGGTGCCCCGCCCGGCGTCGCGCTGGTCGCGGTCGGCGGGTACGGGCGCGGCGAGCTCTCCCCGCGCAGCGACCTGGACGTCCTGCTGCTGCACGACGGCCCGGTCGCCCGGGAACTGCCCGAGCGGATCTGGTACCCGGTCTGGGACGCGGGCGCCAAGCTCGACCACGCGGTGCGCACCGTCGCGCAGGCCCGCTCGGTCGCCGCCGCCGACCTCAAGGCCCAGCTCGGTCTGCTGGACGCCCGCCACCTCGCCGGGGACCGCGCGCTCACCGACGCGCTGCGCTCCGCGGTGCTCACCGACTGGCGCGCGAGCGCCCCCGCGCGCCTGCCCGAGCTGCGCGAGCTGGGTCGCGAGCGGGTCGAACGGCACGGTGAGCTGTCCTTCCTGCTGGAGCCGGACCTCAAGGAGGCCCGCGGCGGCCTGCGCGACGTCGTCGTGCTGGACGCGATCGCCGCCACCTGGCTGGCCGACGCGCCCCGGGACGGTCTGGACGCCGCCGCCCGGCGGCTGGCGGACGTGCGCGACGCGCTGCACCTGGCCACCGGCCGGGCCACCGACCGGCTCAGCCTCCAGGACCAGGACCAGGTCGCTGAGCGGCTCGGGGTGCTGGACGCCGACACCCTGCTGCGCCAGGTCTACGAGGCCGCCCGCACCATCGCGTACGCGGGCGACGTCACGTGGCGGGCGGTGGACCGGGTGCTCGCGGCCCGTGGCGGCCGCGGCCGGCGGGTGCGCCGGCTGGGCATCCCGTTCGCCGGCTCCGGACGCGGCACCGGTGCGGTGGCCCGGGGCGCGGTCGAGCGGCGGCCGCTCGCCGAGGGCGTGGTCGAGCAGGACGGCGAGGCGGTGCTCGCCCGGGGAGTCCGCCCGGGCGCCGACCCGGTGCTGCCGCTGCGCGCCGCGGCCGCCGCCGCGCAGAACGGACTGACCGTCTCGTACGCCACGGTGCGCCGGCTGGCCGCCGAGTGCCGCCCGCTGCCGGTGCCCTGGCCGGACGAGGCCCGCGAGCAGCTGGTCACCCTGCTGGGCGCGGGGGAGCCGGCCGTCCCGGTGTGGGAGGCGATGGAGGCGGAGGGGCTGGTCCGCCGACTGCTGCCGGACTGGGAGCGGGTGCGCTGCCGTCCGCAGCGCAACGCGGTGCACCGCTGGACGGTGGACCGGCACCTGGTGGAGACGGCCGTGCGGGCCGCCGCGATGACCCGCCGGGTGGCCCGGCCGGACCTGCTGCTGGTCGCCGCGCTGCTGCACGACATCGGCAAGGGCTGGCCGGGGGACCACAGCGAGGCCGGCGAGGTGATCGTCCGCGACCTGGCCCCCCGGATGGGCTTCGGTCCCGAGGACACCGAGACCCTGGCGGTGCTGGTCCGCCACCACCTGACCCTGGTGGACACCGCTACCCGGCGCGATCCGGACGACCCGGCCACCGTGGAGGCGATCACCAAGGTGGTCACCACCCTGCCGGAGTTGGAGCTGCTGCACGCGCTCACCGAGGCGGACGCGCTGGCCACCGGCCCGGCCGCGTGGAGCGGCTGGCGGGCCTCGCTGGTGGACGGCCTGGTGGCCCGGGCGGCGGACCGGCTGGCCGGGGCGGGCGCCGGGCCGGCGCAGGCGGCGCCGACCGCCGAGCAGGAGCGGCTCGCGGTCGAGGCCGCCCGCACCGGGCAGCCGGCGCTGTCGCTGCGGGCCCGGTCCGAGGGGGCGTCCCCGGGCGCCGAGCCGATGGGCGTCGAGCTGAACCTGGCGGTCCCGGACCGCCCCGGGCTGCTCGGTACCGCCGCCGGGGTGCTCGCGCTGCACCGGCTGGCCGTCCGCTCGGCCGGACTGCGCGAGCTGGACCCGGTGGGCGCCGGGCCGGTGCTGCTGCTGTCCTGGCGGGTGGCGGCCGAGTACGGCGAGCTGCCGGAGGCGGCCCGGCTGCGGGCCGATCTGCGCCGGGCGCTGGACGGCTCGCTGGACGTCGCCCGCCGCCTCGCCGAGCGGGACGCCGCCGCCCCGCGCCGCCGGGGCATCCCCACCCCGCCGCCGCTGGTCGCGGTGGCGCCCGCGGTGGCCTCGGCGAGCGCGACCGTGCTGGAGGTCCGCGCGCACGACGCCCCCGGGCTGCTGCACCGGATCGGCCGGGCGCTGGACGGGGCGGGCGTCCGGGTGCGCACCGCGCACGTCTCCACGCTGGGCGCGGAGGCCGTCGACTCGTTCTACCTGACCGACGAGGCGGGCCGTCCGCTGACCGCCCGACGGGCAGGCGAGGTGGCGGCGGCGCTCCGGGCCGCGCTGGGCTGAGCGGCGGGCCGGGCGGGGCCGGTCCGGGGCCGGGTAGTGGCGTGGACGAGGGGCGTGGACCGGGCGAGGGCAGGGATGCGGGCAGGAGTTCCGACCGGGGGTGGAGACCGTACCCGGGGCGGCCGGATACCCTGGGGGACGACGACCGTACCGATACCGATGCCGCAGAGGACCCGCGACGACGTGTTCGACACCCTTTCCGATCGCCTCGCAGCGACGTTCAAGAACCTCCGGGGCAAGGGCCGCCTGAGCGAGGCGGACATCGACGCCACCGCCCGCGAGATCCGCATCGCGCTGCTGGAGGCGGACGTCGCGCTGCCGGTCGTCCGGGCCTTCATCAAGCAGGTCAAGGAGCGGGCGCTCGGTGCCGAGGTCTCCGGCGCGCTGAACCCGGCGCAGCAGATCATCAAGATCGTCAACGAGGAGCTCATCGCGATCCTCGGCGGCGAGACCCGCCGGGTGCGGTTCGCCAAGAGCGGCCCGACGGTGATCATGCTCGCCGGCCTCCAGGGTGCCGGTAAGACCACCCTCGCGGGCAAGCTCGGCTTCTGGCTGAAGAAGCAGAAGCACACCCCGCTGCTGGTCGCCTGCGACCTCCAGCGGCCCAACGCGGTCAACCAGCTCCAGGTGGTCGCCGAGCGCGCCGGCGTGGCCTTCTACGGCCCGCAGCCGGGCAACGGCGTCGGCGACCCGGTGCAGGTGGCCAAGGACTCGATCGAGTACGCCAAGCAGAAGCAGTACGACGTCGTCATCGTCGACACCGCCGGCCGCCTGGGCATCGACGCCGAGCTGATGCAGCAGGCCGCCGACATCCGCGCCGCGGTGAACCCGGACGAGGTCCTGTTCGTCGTCGACGCGATGATCGGCCAGGACGCGGTCACCACCGCGCAGGCCTTCCTCGACGGCGTCGACTTCACCGGTGTGGTGCTCTCCAAGCTCGACGGCGACGCCCGCGGCGGTGCCGCCCTGTCGGTCGCGCACGTCACCGGCCGGCAGATCATGTTCGCCTCCAACGGCGAGAAGGTCGACGACTTCGACGCCTTCCACCCGGACCGGATGGCCTCGCGCATCCTCGGCATGGGTGACGTTCTCTCGCTGATCGAGAAGGCCGAGCAGACCTTCTCGCAGGCCGAGGCGGAGAAGATCGCCGCCAAGCTGCGCGGCGGCCCGAAGCAGTTCACCCTGGACGACTTCCTGTCCCAGCTGGAGCAGGTCCAGAAGATGGGCTCGATCTCCAAGCTGCTCGGCATGCTGCCCGGCATGGGCCAGATCCGGGACCAGATCAACAACATCGACGACAAGGACGTCAACCGGGTCGGCGCGATCATCAAGTCGATGACCCCGGCCGAGCGCGCCGAGCCGGAGCTGATCAACGGCTCCCGCCGGGCCCGCATCGCCAAGGGCTCCGGCGTCCAGGTCGGCGAGGTGAAGAACCTGGTCGAGCGGTTCTTCGACGCCCGCAAGATGATGTCCGCGATGGCCTCCGGCAAGGGTGTGCCCGGCATGCCGGGGATCCCGGGCATGGGCGGCGGCGGGAAGAAGTCCGCCAAGAAGGCCCCGCAGGCCAAGGGCAAGCGCAAGAGCGGCAACCCGCTGAAGCGCGCGCAGGAGGAGGCCGCGGCCGCCCAGCGCCGCGCGCTCGGCCCGGGTGCCGGCCAGGCCCCGGCGGACGGCGGCGCGTTCGGCCTCGGCGCGGGCAAGGGCCCGGCCGACTTCGAGCTGCCCAAGGAGTTCAAGGACATGCTGTAGTCCTTGAACCACTCCGATCACCCTTGGTCGCTCCTTGGTGACCTTCCGATCGGCAGGGATCGGTCTTGATCGGCCCGCTGTCCGGTGTCTCCGGGCGGCGGGCCGATCGCGTGTCCGATGATGGGGGCATGCGAGTGATGATCAGGGCCCCGAGGGCCGAGGACACGGGCGCGTACGCCGAAGCGATCCGGCGGTCCGCCGAACACATCGGACGGTGGAACCCGGTCGAGCCGGACGGACTGCCCGACCTGCTGAAGCGCCAGGGATCCGGGCTGCGCACCTTCCTGATCCTCGACCGGGAGACCGGTGGACTGGTCGGCAAGGTGAACGTCGCCAACATCGTGATGAGCCGCTTCTGCAACGCCACGTTGGGCTACGACTCGTACGTCCCGTTCAACGGCACCGGGCGGATGACCGAGGGCATGCGGCTGGTCGTGGACCGCTGCTTCGCCCCGCAGTCGGCCCACGGGCTGGGGCTGCACCGGCTGGAGATCAACGTGCAGCCGGAGAACGAGCGCTCGATCGCGATGGCCAAGCGGCTGGGCTTCCGGCACGAGGGCTTCTCCCCGCGGATGCTGTTCCTCCAGGGGGAGTGGCGCGACCACGAGCGGTTCGCGCTGACCGCCGAGGAGTGGTCCGGTACGACGGCATAGCCGCTGGTGGAAGGGGTCGGCGCAGGCGTACGGGGGTCCGGGCGCGGCGTTGCGATTGGCTCGTCCGAGCACCTGTCCGTATTGTCCGATGGGTGACCGAACCCGTGCCGCCACGTCAGACCCCCGACCAGCCCTGGCGCTCGGAGGGCGCCCCGCCCCCGCCGCCCAAGCGCCGGATGCCCGGCGGCTGGGTGGGCCTCGCCCTCACCGCCCTCGTGGTGTTCCTGATCTCGGACCTGCTGCTGTCGTTCTTCGGCCCCGCCGGTGCCACCACGATCTCGTACACCGAGTTCAACAACCAGCTGAACAAGGGCAACATCACCAAGATCTACGCCAAGGGCGACGCGATCGAGGGCACCCTCAAGTCGGCCCAGCCCAAGCCGGACGGCGGCAAGGGCGACTACACCGAGTTCGACACCCAGCGGCCGTCCTTCGCGGGCGACAACCTGTGGGCCACCCTCCAGCAGCAGGGCGTCGAGGTCACCGCCACCTCGCCGGTCCAGCAGCGCAGCTTCCTCACCAACCTGCTGCTCTCGCTCGCCCCGATGCTGCTGCTGGTCTTCATCTGGGTGCTGCTCGCCCGCCGGATGGCCGGGGGGCTCGGCGGCGGACCGCTCGGCCGCAAGGCCCCGCCGAAGCCGGTCACCGCCGAGGAGGGCACGCGCACCACCTTCGCCGACGTGGCCGGCATCGACGAGGTCGAGGCCGAACTCACCGAGGTCGTCGACTACCTGAAGCACCCCGAGCGGTACCGCAGGCTCGGCGCCAAGATGCCGCGCGGCGTGCTGCTGAGCGGTCCGCCCGGAACCGGCAAGACCCTGCTGGCCCGGGCCGTGGCCGGCGAGGCGAACGTGCCGTTCTTCTCCGCCTCCGCCTCCGAGTTCATCGAGATGATCGTCGGCGTCGGTGCCAGCCGGGTCCGCGAACTGTTCGCCGAGGCCCGCAAGGTCGCCCCGGCGATCATCTTCATCGACGAGATCGACACCATCGGCCGTCAGCGCGGCGCCGGCGGCGGCATGGGCGGGCACGACGAGCGCGAGCAGACGCTCAACCAGATCCTCACCGAGATGGACGGCTTCAGCGGCTCCGAGGGCGTCATCGTGATCGCCGCGACCAACCGGGCGGACGTGCTCGACCCGGCACTGCTGCGCCCCGGCCGCTTCGACCGGCGGATCACCGTCAGCCCGCCCGACCGGGAGGGCCGCGCGGCGATCCTGCGCATCCACAGCCGCAACGTCCCGCTGGCCGGCGGCACCGACCTCAACCAGCTGGCCAAGGTCACGCCGGGGATGACCGGCGCCGAGCTCGCCAACGTGGTCAACGAGGCCGCGCTGCTGGCCGTCAAGCGCAAGCAGGAAGCGGTCAACGAGCGGGACCTCTCGGACGCCCTGGAGAAGGTCCAGCTCGGTGCGGTGCGGCCGCTGGTGATGCCGCAGGAGGAGCGCGAGCGGACGGCGTACCACGAGAGCGGGCACGCGCTGCTGGGCATGCTCCAGCCCGGCGCGGACCCGGTCCGCAAGATCACCATCGTGCCGCGCGGCCGGGCACTCGGCGTCACCCTCTCCACCCCGGAGAACGACCGCTACTCGTACACCGAGCCCTACCTGCGCGGCCGGATCATCGGCGCGCTCGGCGGCATGGCGGCCGAGCAGGTGGTCTACGGGGTGATCACCACCGGTGCGGAGAGCGACCTGGAGCAGGTCACCAACATCGCCCGCGGGATGGCCGGGCGCTGGGGGATGAGCGAGCGGGTCGGCCGGCTCACCGCGGTGCCCTCCGACCCGCAGGGCGCGTACGGGCTCTCCGCCGCGCCGACCACCCTGGACGCGGTGGACGAGGAGGCCCGGCGGATCGTCTCCGAGTGCTACGGCGACGCGGTGCGGATCCTGACCGAGCAGCGGCACCGGCTGGACGCCCTGGCGGCGGCGCTGCTGGAGGCGGAGACGCTGGACGAGGAGCAGGCCTACCGGGCGGCGGGGGTGCCGCGGGAAGCGCCCTCCGGGGGTGCCGGAGGTTCCCACGGAGCCGAAGGCTCCGGCCGGCCTGACGAGGCCGACGGGAAGTCGATCGACCCGGCGTGACGTCGGATGCCGGGGGCGCTCGCCGTGGTGGCGGACGCCCCCGGTTCGCGTTTCCGGTTCGCGTTCGTGGTTCGCGTTTCCCGGGCGCGGCTGCCCGGCTAGCGCGGCCGCTCGGCGATCAGGTAGCGGAACAGGTTCTCCATCCGCACCGAGCCGTCCGCGCGCAGGTACGGCTGGAGCGCCTCCTCCAGCTCCTTGGCCACCAGCGAGGCACCGGAGAACTCCTCGGCCGGCTCGAACAGGCCGGTGGAGAGCAGGCCGCGCACCGCGCTGTCCAGGTCGGCGTAGGCGAACGGGCAGCTCACCCGGCCGCTGCCGGCCGGACGCAGCCCCGCCGGGGCGAGCAGGTCCTCCAGCGCACCGGGCATGCTCAGCTCGAACGGATCGCGTGCGGTGGTCCGGCCCGCCATCCGCCGGGCCACGTCCAGCACCGGGGCACTCTCGCAGCGCTCCGGCGGGCCCCACGCGGCCAGCACCACGTGCCCGCGGGGCTGGGCGAGCCGGGCGGCCTCGGCGACCACCGGGGGGTACTCGGCGGGGTCGGGCAGCTGCTCGAAAACCGTCACCAGCGAATGGGCCGAGCGGGGGACGGCGGCGGGCGCCCGGGATTCGGCGCACACCCGCAGCCGGCGGCCGTGGGCCAGCTCGCGCAGCTCGTCCCGCGGCTCCTGCCCGGCGACCTGGGCGCCCCGGCCGGCCGCGAGCAGCAGGGCCAGTCCGGACCGGCAGCCCAGACCCAGCACGCTGCTCGCCGGGCCGACCTCCATCCGGTCGTAGACCGCCTCGTAGAGCGGCACCAGCATGCGTTCCTGGATCTCCGCCCAGTCGCGCGCCCGCGCGGGGCGGGCGGCCCCGGGCTGCGGGTGGTGCGGGCGTGCGCCCGTCGGTCGTGCGGCCGTGCCGGTCGTCCGAGCTGAAGCCATGGCGGCCTCCCATCCGGTCCTTCGGTGTGCTGCTACGGCTCCCCCAAAGTCCCGCCCCACACCAGCGAACAGCGGGTCGGGCCCGGCGTCCAGAGGGGTGCAGGGTGGTGCGTGCGTGTCGCGGTGGTGCGCCCCCGTCCGCTGATACCGATTCGAAACCGGGCCCCGGGCCCCGTACCATTCGCCCCATGGCTAAGGCACCCGTTCTCACCCCTCAGGCGGAAGACTTCCCGCGCTGGTACCAGGACCTCATCAACAAGGCCGAGCTGGCCGACAACGGTCCGGTGCGCGGCACCATGGTCATCCGACCGTACGGCTACGGGCTGTGGGAGCGGATGCAGCAGGAGATGGACGCGCGGATCAAGAAGGCCGGCGCACAGAACGCCTACTTCCCGATGTTCATCCCGCAGTCCTACCTGACCAAGGAGGCCGAGCACGTCGAGGGCTTCGCCCCCGAGCTCGCGGTGGTCACCCACGGCGGCGGCAAGCAGCTGGAGGAGCCGGTCGTCGTCCGGCCGACCTCCGAGACGATCATCAACGAGTACTTCTCGAAGTGGGTCCAGAGCCACCGCGACCTGCCCCTGCTGATCAACCAGTGGGCCAACGTGGTCCGTTGGGAGCTGCGTCCGCGCGTCTTCCTGCGCACCACCGAGTTCCTCTGGCAGGAGGGCCACACCGCCCACGCCAGCTACGAGGACGCCCGCGACTACGCGTCGATGATCCACACCCAGGTCTACGGCGACTTCATGACCAACGTGCTCGGCATCGACGTCGTGCTCGGCCGCAAGACCGCCAAGGAGCGCTTCGCCGGCGCCATCAACACCCTCACCCTGGAGGGCATGATGGGCGACGGCAAGGCGCTCCAGATGGGCACCAGCCACGAGCTGGGCCAGAACTTCGCCAAGGCGTTCAACACGACCTACCAGCTGCAGGGCGCCGAGCGCGAGTACGTCTGGCAGACCTCCTGGGGCGTCTCGACCCGCATGGTCGGCGGCCTGATCATGTCCCACGGCGACGACAACGGCCTGCGGGTGCCCCCGCGCCTGGCCGCCGTCCAGGCCGTCGTGCTCGCGATCAAGGGCGACGACGCGGTCATCGCCAAGGTCCGCGAGATCGGCGCCCAGCTGGAGGCCGCCGGCATCCGGGTCGTGGTCGACGACCGCACCGACACCCCGTTCGGCCGCCGCGCCGTCGACTGGGAGCTCAAGGGTGTCCCGCTGCGCATCGAGGTCGGCCCGCGCGACCTGGAGAACGGCACCGCGATGCTGGCCCGCCGCATCCCGGGCGGCAAGGAGCCGGTCTCCATCGACGCCCTGGCCGCGCTGCTCCCGGGCATCCTGGAGGAGGACCAGGCGCTGCTGCTGCGCCAGTCCCGCGAGCGCCGCGAGTCCCGTACGGTCGACGTCAAGACCATCGACGAGGCCATCGAGGCCGCCGCGACCGGTTGGGGCCGGATCTCCTGGGCCGAGCTCGGTGCGGAGGGCGAGGCCAAGCTGGCCGAGCAGGGCGTCTCGGTCCGCTGCATCGTCGCGGCCGACGGCTCGGTGCCGCAGACGGACGACCAGGAAGGCAATGTCGCGCTCGTCGCGCGGGCGTACTGACATCCGTTCGGTGGTCGGCGGATGTCCCACGGATGTCCGCCCGACGTCCGTGGTCCGCGGGTAATGACCGCCACCGGCGACATTTGCCCGGAATGCGGATGGGTAAGAATCCGGTAACTCTTCCGGTGTGTCCGTGCGGTGGACATCCCTACTGGCCGGTCAACTCCCGGTATTAACGGAATAGCGGTACGGTGTACGGCCCGTGGCCCTGTCAATCCGGCAGGCCCACGGGCCGTACGTCCCGGGTGGCGACAGCCCGCCCCCGGACGGAATTCACCAGGCCCGTCGGCGCTGCGACGGGCCGAAACCGGCAGGGGGTTGGTCTTGCGTCAGATCCGGAGCGCGCAATTCGCGCGCGACCTTGCATTCCTGGGAGTTCCCTGTGAATTCCCCGGGAACGAGAACATGCGGAACATCGGCTCGCACTCCATCGTTGGTCTAGCGTGAGCACGACACAGCCCCTCGTTCTCGCGGCCGAACTGGCCGCCGCCTGGAGCGACATCCAGGCCTACCACCAGGACCTTCCCGACCTCGCCTCGCCCGAGGCGCTGATCGGCGAGTCCTCCTCGGCCTGTGGGACGCGGCTCGGTTTCGAGCGGCTCCTCCACGAGGCTGCCCACGGTCTGGCCGCGGCCCGGGACATCCGGGACACCTCGCGCGCCGGCCGCTACCACAACCGGCGCTTCCTGATGCTCGCTTCCGAGCTGGGCCTGGCGCACCCGGTCGAGCCGCACGCGAGCAGCGGCTTCTCCCAGGTGACCATGCTCAAGGAGACCCAGGAGCGGTACGCCGAGACCATCGAGCGCCTGGACCGTGCCCTCGGGGCGCACCAGGAGGCGGTGGCCGGCGACGGCGCGACGCGCGCCTTCCGCGGCCCGGCGGCCCGGCACGGCTCCTCCGGGGGCGGCGTGCGGGTCAAGGCGGTCTGCGGTTGCGGGCGCAACGTCCGGGTCGTTCCGTCGGTGCTCGCGCAGGCGTCCATCGTCTGCGGTGCGTGCCAGCAGCCGTTCAAGATCGCGTAGTCGGTCGACGTCCCGGCGGGCTGCTGTGCGGGCAGCGGTCCGGCCGGAATGGGCGGCACACAGTGAGTGGTACAGCAGGTCGGGAGTGATTTCTTCGGGTTGGACCGGGAGCGGGGGCTCCCGGTCGAGCCCTGACCGGGCGCCCGGGCCCGCGTGCAGGCGGTTCTCGCCGGTGTGGCAGAATGGACAGCTGAGTACTCGGCAGCCGAGCAGGACCCCTCTCTCCTACGGCTGGCGTGTCCCTTGAACGGTCCGCTCCGCAACCCCACGCGATGGCGAGCCCGCTCACCCACGTCAACACCAGGAGAATCCACTCCCGTGGCAGTCAAGATCAAGCTGAAGCGTCTCGGCAAGATTCGCTCCCCGCACTACCGCATCGTCGTCGCCGACGCCCGCACCAAGCGTGACGGTCGCGCGATCGAGGAGATCGGCATCTACCAGCCGACCTACAACCCCTCGAAGATCGAGGTCGACAGCGACCGCGCCCAGTACTGGCTGTCCGTCGGCGCCCAGCCGACCGAGCCGGTGCTCGCCATCCTGAAGCTGACCGGCGACTGGCAGAAGTTCAAGGGCCTGCCGGCTCCGGAGCCGCTGAAGGTCGCCGAGCCGAAGGTCGAGGACTTCTCGCACCTGTTCGCCAAGGCCGTCGCCGGCTTCGAGGACGCCACCACCGGCGTCGCCATCACCCCGAAGGCCAAGAAGTCGGACAAGGCCGAGGCTGAGGCCGACGCCGCTGCCGAGGCCTGATCGTGATCGAGGACGCCCTCGACCACCTGGTGAAGGGCATCGTCGAGCACCCCGACGAGGTGCAGGTGCGCTCGCGCAACCTGCGTCGGGGCAACACCATCGAGGTGCGGGTGCACCCCGATGACCTCGGCAAGGTGATCGGCCGGGGCGGCCGTACGGCGCGCGCTCTGCGCACCGTGGTCGGCGCCCTCGGCGGTCGCAACGTCCGGGTCGACCTGGTCGACGTGGACAACATTCGCTGACGCTGCTGCTCGTTCAGCCGTCAGGGCTTGTGAGGCCGACCGGGACGCATGTCGTCCCGGTCGGCCTCTCGCATTTCCGTCCGCATTTCCGTCGCATCATCGCTTCGCAGCCCGTCGCTTTTCGTTTCGGCTCAGGAACTCCAGGAGAACGATCACCGTGCAGCTCGTCGTCGGCAGGATCGGCCGTGCCCACGGCATCAGGGGGGACGTCAGTGTCGAGGTCCGCACCGACGAGCCGGAACTCCGGCTCGGCCCCGGTGCCGTCCTGCTCACCGACCCCGCGTCGGCCGGACCGCTGACCATCGAGTCCGGCCGGGTGCACAGCGGCCGGCTGCTGCTGCGCTTCGCCGGCGTCAAGGACCGCAACGCGGCCGAGGCACTCCGCGGCACCCTGCTCATCTCCGAGGTCGACCCGGAGGAGCGCCCCGAGGACCCGGAGGAGTACTACGACCACCAGCTGATCGGCCTGGACGTGGTGCTGCTGGACGGTACCCCGGTCGGCGAGCTGACCGAGGTCGTCCACCTGCCCTACCAGGACCTGCTCACGGTCAAGAAGGCCGACGGTACGGAGGTGCTGGTGCCCTTCGTGAGCCAGATCGTGCCGACCATCGACCTGGAGAACCAGCGCGCCGTGATCACTCCGCCGGCCGGGTTGATCGACCCGGAGCAGGCCGAGGTCGCGGGGACCACCTCGGCCGAGGGCACGGAGGGCACCGAGGGTACGGAGGATTCGGAGTGACCGTCGAGGAGAGCGCCGGGGCGGGCGCCGGAACGGCCGGCGGTGTCGAGTCGCGCGGCACCGTGTCGGGCGACGTCGTGTCGGGCGACGTCGTGTCCAACGGCGTGCAGAGCGGCATGCGGATCGACGTCGTCACCATCTTCCCCGAGTACCTGGAGCCGTTGGACATCTCGCTGGTCGGCAAGGCCCGCGCCCGCGGCCAGCTGGACGTGCACGTCCACGACCTGCGCGAGTGGACGCACGACGTGCACCGCACGGTCGACGACAGCCCGTACGGCGGTGGCCCCGGCATGGTGATGAAGCCCGAGCCGTGGGGCGAGGCGCTGGACGCGGTGGTCGCCGCCGGTCCCGAGGGGCAGGTGCCCACCCTGGTCGTGCCGACCCCGAGCGGGCGCCCGTTCACCCAGGAGCTCGCCCAGGAGCTGGCCGGCCGTCCCTGGCTGGCCTTCACCCCCGCCCGGTACGAGGGCATCGACCGCCGGGTGATCGAGGAGGCGGGCACCCGGATGCCGGTGGTCGAGGCCTCGATCGGCGACTACGTGCTGGCCGGCGGCGAGGTCGCCGTGCTGGTGATGGTCGAGGCGATCGCCCGGCTGCTGCCCGGGGTGCTCGGCAACGCCGAGTCCCACCGTGACGACTCCTTCGCGCCGGGCGCGATGGCCGACCTGCTGGAGGGCCCGGTCTACACCAAGCCTGCCGAGTGGCGCGGCCGGACGGTGCCGGACGTGCTGCTCAGCGGCAACCACGGCAAGATCGCCCGCTGGCGCCGCGAGCAGGCCTTCGCCCGGACCCTGGCGAACCGGCCCGACCTGGTCGAGCGCTGGCAGTACGGCGCCTTCGACAAGAAGGAGCGGGAGGCGCTGAGCATCCTCGGCCTGGCCTGGGACGAGCAGCTCGGCCGATTTCGGTCCGTGGCCGGTGGTGTGGAAGAATAGGCCGCTGCTGTCTGTCGCTGGCGCCCTTCCGTAGGGGGCACGTGGACCGGCGCCCCCGCCACGGGGGGATCGTCGTCAGCCGATGCGGCCCGCAGTAGACCCCATTGTGACGATTTTCCGTGGGCGGCCCGTGGCGCCTACGATGGAGAGCAACATGAGCAACAAGCTCGCTGCTGTCGACGCGGCCTCGCTGCGTAGCGACATCCCGGCCTTCCGCGCCGGTGACACCCTGAAGGTGCACGTCCGGGTCATCGAGGGCAACCGCTCCCGTGTCCAGGTCTTCCAGGGCGTCGTCATCCGCCGCCACGGCGCCGGCATCGGTGAGACCTTCACCGTTCGCAAGGTCAGCTTCAACGTCGGCGTGGAGCGCACCTTCCCGGTGCACACCCCGGTCGTCGAGAAGATCGAGGTCGTGACCCGCGGTGCGGTTCGCCGCGCCAAGCTCTACTACCTGCGTGACCTCCGCGGCAAGGCCGCGAAGATCAAGGAGAAGCGCGACCGCTGATCCACCGGCCCCCGGCCTCGCCGGGGGATCGGAACGCTCCGAGGGGGCCGAACGGCCGCAAGGTAAGCTCACCCCCCGATGAGCACGCACGAGCCACCCGCGGACCGCGACGGCAGTCCCGCACCCACCGGTGCGG